>NZ_JBHWGD010000022.1:15748-36906 GCF_042733235.1 Kitasatospora sp. NPDC059722 | reverse complement strand
GCCCCCCCTCACACCCCGCCGCCCCGGGGCGGGGCGGGGCGCGCGGCGGGGCGCTGTTTCGCGCTTATTTCCCCGGGCGGGGGGGGGGGCGCGGCGCCGGCGCCCCCCCCCCCCCCCGCCCCCCCCCCCCCCCGAAACCGCTGGTCAGGGGCTTTGGCGCGCCCCTGCCGGGGTCACATCCCCAGCGAGCGCTTCACGAAGTCGACCTGGAGCAGCAGCAGGTTCTCCGCGACCTCCTCCTGCGGCGTCATGTGGGTGACGCCCGACAGCGGCAGCACGGTGTGCGGGCGGCCGGCGGCGAGCAGGGCGGAGGACAGGCGCAGAGTGTGGGCGGCCACCACGTTGTCGTCCGCGAGCCCGTGGATGATCATCAGCGGGCGCTCCAGACCGGCCGCGTACCCGGTGAGCGAGTTCGCCGCGTACACCTCGGGCCGCTCGGCCGGGTGGCCCAGGTAGCGCTCGGTGTAGTGGGTGTCGTACAGCTCCCAGTCGGCCACCGGCGCGCCGGCGACGGCCGCGTGGAAGACGTCCGGGCGGCGCAGCACGGCGAGCGCGGACAGGTAGCCGCCGTAGGACCAGCCGCGGATGGCGACCTTGCCGAGGTCGAGCGGGAACTCCCCGGCCAGCGCCTGGAGCGCGTCCACCTGGTCGTCCAGGGTGCTCCCGGCGAAGTCGAAGGCGATCGACTTCTCCCAGTCCGGACCGCGCCCGGGGGTGCCGCGCCCGTCGGCGACGATCACGGCGAAGCCCTGGTCGGCGAACCACTGCGAGGTGAGGTGCGGGTTGTGCGCCTGGACGACGCGCTGGCCGTGCGGGCCGCCGTACGGGTCCATGAGGACGGGCAGCAGGCCGTCGCGCTCGCGGTCGTAGCCGGTGGGCAGGAAGACGGCGGCGGGGATGCGGCGCTCGCCGGCGAAGCGGAAGACCGGGCGGGCGGTGATGACCGGGGTCTCGGCGTACGAGGCGATGGTGGCGATGTCGTCGACGACCACGCCCTCGGGCAGGTCCCGGGAGACCTGGACGAGGCTGCCGGGCAGGTCGGGCTCGGCGGTGGCCCGGACGGTGATGCCGGCCGCGTGCACGGCGGTGGTGACGGAGGTGAACGGGCGGCCGTTGGAGGCCTCCCAGGCGAGCCGCTTGCCGTCGTGGCCGATCCGGCCGACGGCGACCCAGCCGGGCTCGGGGTCGGTCTCGGCGGCGCCGCCGGAGGCGGTGAAGAACACCTCGTCGGCGGTGACCGCGACGACGGAGCGCAGGTGCAGGTCGTCCCCGGTGACGGCCTGGTCGCCGATCACCAGCGCCCGGCCCCCGCCCTCGTCGGAGATCCGCACGAGCTTGCCGTCCGGCGTCCAGGCCGGGACGCCCTGGAACAGCTCCAGCCAGGTGTCGTCGTGCTCCTCGAACAGCACCTCGGTGGCGCCGGTGGCGACGTCGAGGCCGAGGATCCGCTGGCTGCGCTGGTCGCGGGCCTGGACGAGCAGCAGCGGCACGCCGCCCCCGGACCAGTGCACCCGGGCGAGGTAGGGGAAGGCCGCGCGGTCCCAGTCGACCTCGGTGCGGCCGCCGTCCAGGTCGAACACCCAGAGCCCGACCTCGGCGTCGGCGGTGCCGGCGGCGGGGTAGGCGACCTCGGCGGGCTCGCGCTCCGGGTTGGCCGGGTCGGCGATCCACCAGCGGCGCACCGGGGTGTCGTCGGCGCGCTCGACCAGCAGCCGGTCGCCCTGCGGGGACCACCAGTGGCCGCGGTCGCGGCTCATCTCCTCCTGGGCGATGAACTCGGCCTGGCCCCACGTGACGTTCGGCCCGTCGGGCTCGGCGAGGGCGCGGTCGCCGCTGCCGTCGGTGCGGGTGAGCCGCAGTTCGCCGGCGGTGTTGGCGTACGCGACGTACCTGCCGTCCGGGGAGGGGCGCGGGTCCAGCAGCGGGCCCTCGGCGGGGAGTTCGGCGGTGGCGCCGGTCACGAGGTCGGCGGTGAACAGGCGGCCGGACAGGGCGAAGGCGGCCAGCCGGCCGGCCGCGTCGAGGGCGTAGCCGACGATGCCGGCCGAGCCCTCGCGGCTGCGCTCGCGGCGGGCCTTCTCGGCCGGGGAGAGGTCCTCCTCGCCGCCGCCGAGCAGGACGGCCGGGTCGGCGGCGATCCGCTCCTCGGCGGTGGCGGTGTCGAGGGTCCAGAGCAGGTTCGCCCGGTCGCTGCCCGAGCGGGAGCGGAGGAAGACGACCCGGGAGCCGTCCGGTGCGACGGAGAACGACCGGGGCGCGCCGACGGTGTAGCGCAGGGTCCGCGCGTACTGCCGGGGGAAGGTGTCCGCAGGGGTGTGGGAGGTCATGGCACCAGACCCTACGACCTCTCGCGCGCGCTGCCGGGAGCGTTTTGATCACTCGTTCGGAGCATCGTCGGGAAGTACGCCCCAAAGTGGTCCGCACCCCCTCCGACCGGCCCATGCGCCCCACGAGTGCTGCCGTACCCCGGCGCGCGCGGACTCACCGAACGTAATGCTCCGCTCACCCATCGGGTAAGACTGATCAGGCGGGTGATCGTCCGGCCCCGTCCCGGACCGCCGGTCGCCCGACCGCAAGTCCCGCACGGTCCGACCGCCGACCTCCCCAGGGGGCGGCGCACCCGAGAAGGGGTGTGAGCCGACATGGCTTTGTCCGTCTCCGCAGCCATGCTGATGCTGGTCATCGTGGTGGTGATGGTCCGCCGCTCCGGCCTGAAGCTCTCGCACGCGATCATCTGCGCGCTGCTCGGCTTCTACCTGGCGTCCAGCTCCATCGCCCCGTCGATCAGCCAGGTCACCAGCAACCTCGCCGGGATGATCAACGGCCTGAAGCTCTGAAACCGCGCGCGCTCCCGCGCCCGCCGGGCCGGTCGTTAGGCTTCCTCCCATGACCTCGACTACCGGACGCCGCCTGCTGCTGGTGCACGCCCACCCCGACGACGAGTCGATCGGCAACGGCGCCACCATGGCCCGGTACGCCGCCGAGGGCGCCCGCGTCACCCTGGTGACCTGCACCCTCGGCGAGGGCGGCGAGGTGATCCCGCCCGGGCTGGCGCACCTGACGGCCGATCGGGACGACACCCTCGGCGCGCACCGGATCGGCGAGCTGACCGACGCCATGGCCGCCCTCGGCGTCACCGACTTCCGCTTCCTCGGCGGCCCGGGGCGCTACCGCGACTCCGGGATGATGGGCGTGCCCGAGAACGACGCGCCCGGCTGCTTCTGGCGGGCCGACGTGGACGAGGCGGCCGGCCACCTCGTCGCCGTGATCCGCGAGGTGCGGCCGCAGGTCCTGGTCACGTACGACGAGAACGGCGGCTACGGGCACCCGGACCACATCCAGGCGCACCGGGTCGCGATGCGCGCGTACGACCTCGCGGCCGACCCGGCGTACGGGCCCGGGCTCGGCCCGGCCTGGCGGATCGCCAAGGTGTACTGGAACCGGATGCCCCGCTCGGTGATCGAGGCCGGGCTCGCCGCCACCGCCGCCGGCGCGGCCTTCCCGGGCACGGCCGCCCCGTCGGACGTCCCCGGGGTGGTGGACGACGCGGTGGTCACCACCGCGGTGGACGGCGCCGCGTACGCCGGGCGGAAGGCCGCCGCGATGGCCGCGCACGTCACCCAGATCACCGTGGACGGCGCCTCGTTCGCGCTCTCCAACCACCTCGGCCAGCCGCTGGTGGCCACCGAGTACTACCAGCTGGTGCGCGGGCAGGCGGGGCCCGGACGGCCCGAGGACGACCTGTTCGCCGGCCTGGACGCCGAGCGCACCACCGCCGAAGAGACCGCTGCGGCGACCGCCGAGGAGGGCGCCCGATGAACAAGTCCGCCGACCGCACGCCGGCCGGGTCCGCCGGCCCCGCCGACCGGAAGCCGCCGCAGGCGCCGAAGCGCTCGTTCCCCGCCACCGTCCTCGGCACCCGGGACGAGCGCCTGGCCGAGGCTCAGCCCCCGCGCGGCGCCCGGTTCGTGGCGTATGTCCTGTTCTTCGCGCTCGGCTTCGCGGTTTCGGTCTGCGGATCCTTTGTGCAGGCCTTGTGGCCGCCCGTGGGGGTCCTGCTCGCGCTCGGCGCGACCGCCGCCACCTTCTACGGCGGACTGCGCGTCACCGGCACCCGGCTGGGCGCCGCCCTGCCCGCGGCCGGCTGGTTCATCGCCCTGGTCGTCGTCATCGTGCCGCGGCCGGAGGGCGACACCGTGCTGTGGCCCAATGCCACCTCGCTCGCCTGGATGTTCGCCGGCTCGATCCTGGGCGTGATCTGCGCCACCCTGCCCACCCGCGCGAGCTGGTTCCCCGGGGTCCCCAACCCGCCCCGCTGAGCCCGGGAGTGCGGCGCGTACGGTACCGCGCACGACGCGCAGTCAGGACCACACGGCCGTACTCTCATACCGGAGGAACCGGACGTATCAGGATCTGTCCGAACCCGTTCACCGCTCAGTTCTTCCCAGTATGGTGGTGCCGCAGAACGCCGTACCCGACCGCCGCCCGCCCCAGGCCCGGCGACCACGAACCGCGGTCGCGCCGCACGGCCCGCCCGCGAACCCGGAGCAGAGCAGCATTGAGCAGCCGCGAATCTGACAACGCCCACCCGACGCCCCGGCGCACGGGCCCGGACGCCTACCCGTCGGGCACCCCGCCCTACGGCACACCGGGCCTGCCCGGCGGCGACCGGGCCGGCAACGGTGCCGCCCAGGGCGCGGCGTCGGGCGGCGAGGACGAGGTCCCGAAGACCGAGACCACCCTGACCACCCGGGTCCGGATCAACATCCCCGGCTCGCGCCCGATCCCGCCGGTCGTCGTCCGCAGCGCCGTCAAGAACGAGGAGGGCCCCGGCGACGAGGCCCCGGCGTCCGCCCCCGAGGCGGGCGGCGCGCGCCACCGCTCCGCGCCCTCCTCCCCCGTCCTCGGCGTGATGGAGGGCGGCGGCCGCACGGCGACGCCGCCGAACCTGCCGCCGGAGTGGCAGATCCCGCCGATCCCGCCGGCGACCTCCGAGTCCGAGTCGACCGGCGCGTGGTTCCGGCCGCGGCAGAAGAAGGCCGCGTCGGCGCCCGGCGAGGCAGCGCCCGCCCCGGTCCCGGCCGGTGCGCCGGGCGCCGGAGCCGAGCCCCAGGCCCAGCCGCAGGCCAAGGCCCAGGCCCGGCCCAAGCCCCAGCCCCAGCCCCAGCCGAACGGCGCGCGCCCCGACGGCGCCCCGCAGAACGGCGCCCAGCGCTCCGGCCAGGGCGCCGCCCGGCAGGGCGGCCGTCCGGTCCCCGCCCAGGCGCAGGCCAACGGCGCCGCGCCCGCCCCGGCTCCCGCGCCGTTCGGCGGCCCGGAGGGCCGGGCCGACGAGCCCGGCGTGTACGAGGCCGCGGCGGCCCCGTTCGCCGCCGACCCGTTCGCCCCCGTTCCTCCCGCCGCGGCGACCCCCGCCGGTCCGCGCGGCCCGCAGAACGGCCGTCCGCAGAAGCGCGGTCCGCAGGGTGCCGGCGCCCCGGACGGCCGCCCGCAGAACCGCGGCCCGCAGAGCGCCCGGCCCTTCCCGGCCGGCGGCGCGGCCGACCCCGAGGACACCTCCGTCGACGGCTTCGCGCCGATCCGCGAGGACGTTCCGGCGCCGGCCGCCATACCCGGCCTGCCCCAGGACGGCGCCCAGCGCGCCGGCCGGGGTGCCGGCGAGGGCCGCCAGCAGCCGGGCCTGTTCGCCTCCGCGCCCACCGGCGCCGACCCGTTCGCCGCGCAGCGCCCCGGTGCGCCCGCCGGCCAGGACGCGTTCGCCGCCCCCGGCGGCCTGTTCCCCGGAGCCCCCGCCGCGCCGGGCGCGCCGGGCGGCAAGGCCTCCCCCGCCGACCCGTTCGGCACCGGCCCGTTCGGCACCGATCCGTTCGGCGCCGCCCCGGCCGGCGCGCGGCAGCCCGGCCGCGACCCGGAGGCCACCGCGGTCACCCCGCTGCCGGCCCCCCCGCCCGGCCCCCGCCCGGAGGCCGGCGGCCCGGCCCCCGCCGCCGCGGAGCCCGCGAAGGCCGCGCCCGCCAAGGCGCAGGGCAAGGCCAAGAAGAAGGGCGGCGCCGGCAAGAAGATCGTCAAGCTCGGCGTCTACGGCATCGGCGGCGTCCTGTTCCTCGGCGCCGCCGCGTACGGCACCGGCCTGATGCTGAACCAGTCGGACATCCCCAAGGGCACCGTGGTGCTCGGCACCGACATCGGCGGCAACAACCGCGACCAGGCCATCCACCAGCTCGACGAGACGGTGGGCAAAGCCGGCCAGCAGCCGCTCAAGCTGAAGATCGGCGACCAGAGCGTCGACCTGGACCCGACCGTCGCCGGACTCGGCTTCGACACCACGGCCACCGTCGACGGCCTCACCCAGCACAGCTACAGCCCGGTCGACGTCATCAAGTCGCTTCAGGGCGGCACGAAGAACGTCGCGCCGGAGGTCAAGGTCGACCGGGCCAAGCTCAAGGCCGCGCTCGACGGCCTGGCCGCCGGGGCGGGCCAGGGCCTGCAGGAGGGCTACGTCAAGTTCGGCGACACCGGCGACCCGGTCGTCGTGCCCGGCAAGGCCGGTCAGGCGCTGGACTCCGCGAGCGCCGTCGCCGTGGTCGAGCAGGCCTACCGCGACCGCGCCGCCGGCAAGCCCGACCAGCCGATCGCGCTGAACGTCACGGCCGCCCAGCCGAAGGTCTCCGCCCAGGCCCTGCAGGCCGCCGCGGACGGCCTCGGCAAGTCCGCGGTCAGCGGCCCGATCCACATCACGGCCGGCGCCAAGACGTTTAACTTCGGCAAGCTGACCGCCGCCAAGGCGCTGACCCTCGTGCCGGACGCCTCGGGCAAGCTGACGCCCAAGTGGGACCTGGACGCGCTCAACGCCCAGCTCGGCAACGTCTTCGACAAGGTCAAGATCAAGAAGAACGGCCAGTCCGCGGCGATCACCGCGCAGGACGTCGCCGACGCGCTCACCCCGCTGCTCGACAAGAGCGGCGACAAGGACCGCACCTTCAAGTTCACCGTCGCCTGAGCGACCGCGCCCGACCGCCGAGGGGCGGGTCCGCCGCCTTCCCCGTGAAGGAGCGGGCCCGCCCCTCGGCCCGCCCCCTCGGCCCTCCCCCTCGACAACTCCCGTCCCGCTCGCCAAGATGTGACGCCACACCATCCGCCACACCTGCCTCGGGAGCACGCCAATGGGCCGCCTCCACCACCGGACGGCCCTGCTCGCCGGCCTCACCGCGCTCACGCTCTCGCTGACGCTCTGTTCGTGTGCGTCCCAGCCGGACGGCTCACCCGGCGACGCGATGGCGTCCGTCCCGAAGTCTCCCAAGTCCACCGCGACGGACATCAATCCGCGCGACCGCGCCCAGCTGCGCCAGGGCGGCACGCTGAACCTCGCGATCACCCAGTTCTCCCACCAGTGGTCGCCGATCCACGCCGACGGCACCGAGTCCTCGACCGGCAGCGTCACCAAGGCGCTGCTGCCCACCTTCTTCCGCTCCGACGCGGCCGGCACCCAGACCCCCAACCCGGCCTACCTCCAGGACGCCCACGCCGAGCTCAGGGACGGCCACCAGGTGGTCGTCTGGACGCTCAACCCGAAAGCCCACTGGTCCGACGGCACCCCGATCACCTGGCGCGACATCGAGGCCGACTGGCGCGCGATGAACGGCAAGGACCCGGCGTACAAGTCCTCCAGCAGCACCGGCTTCGAGCTGGTCTCCTCGGTGGTGCCCGGCAAGGACGACTTCCAGGCCGTGATGACCTTCGACCGGCCCTTCTCCGAGTGGCAGTCGATGTTCAACGGCGCCGCCAACGCCCCGCTGCTGCCGGCGAGCAGGGTGAGCGGCCCCGACCTGTTCAACACCGCCTACCTGGACGCCATCCCGGTCACCGCGGGCCCGTTCAAGGTCGAGAAGCTGGACCCGGCGGCCCAGACCGTCACCCTGGTCGCCGACCCGGCCTGGTGGGGCGACAAGCCGCTGCTGGACCGCATCGTCTTCCACGCCATGACGCCCGCGACGATGGCCGCCGCCTTCGGCCGCGGCGACATCGACCTCTTCAACAACGGCCCGGACGTGGCCGGGTACGAGGCCATCAAGCGCACCAAGGGCGCCGTCGTCCGGCGGGCCGGCGGGCCGGACTTCCGCCAGCTCACCCTCAACGGCCGTAGCCCGCTGCTCACCGACGCGACCGTGCGCCAGGCCGTGTTCCAGGCGATCGACCGGGACGCGATCGCCCGCGAGGACCTCAAGGGCCTGGACTGGCCGCCGGCCACGCTCAACAACCACCTGCTGGTCGCCAACCAGAACGCCTACCGCGACAACTCGCTCGGCCTCAGCCGCTACGACCCCGCCGAGGCCCGCCGCAAGCTCGACGCGGCCGGCTGGAAGCTCGACGGCGACGTCCGCCACAAGGACGGCCGCGAGCTGAACCTGCGGTTGGTCGTCCCGGCCGGCGTCGCCACCGCCCAGAGCGAGGCCGCGAGCCTCACCGGGATGCTCAAGGGCGTCGGTGTGAAGGTCACCACCGTCCAGGCCGGCCCGAACGAGTTCTTCGACAAGTACGTCAACCGCCAGGACTTCGACCTCGCCGTGTACGCGCTGCTCGGCACGCCCTTCCCCGCCAGTGGCAGCCGCGCCAGCTTCGTCCAGAACAGCGGCAACAACCACGCCGGCACCGGCAGCGCCGCCGTCGACGCCGCCCTCGACCGGGCCGCCGCCGCGCCCGACACCGCCACCGCCTCCGAGGCCATCAACCAGGCCGACGCCGAGCTGTGGAAGGTGGCCGGGATGCTCCCGCTCTACCAGCGGCCGCAGCTGTACGGCGCCCGCGCCAACCTCGCCAACATCGGCGCGCAGGGCCTGTCCGACATCGTCTGGGAGAACGTCGGCTTCGAGAAGTGACCGCCCCGGGGGCCGACGGCGCCCGGAACCACGCGGCCGGGCCGCGGAGTCGACGGACTCCGCGACCCGGCCGGGGGACGGGCTCAGGCGCTCCCGATCACGTCCCGCACCTCGGCGAAGTGGCAGGCCGACTCGTGCGCGGCCGGGCCCTCCAGCAGCGCGGGCACCGCGAGCAGCGGCACCTCCTCGGAGCACCGCTGCTGCGCCTTCCAGCAGCGGGTGCGGAAGCGGCAGCCGGACGGCGGGTTCGCCGGCGACGGCAGGTCGCCGCTGAGCAGGATGCGCTCGCGCTGCTCGCGGCCGGTCGGGTCGGGCACCGGCACGGCCGACAGCAGGGCCTGGGTGTACGGGTGGGTCGGATGGGCGTAGATCTCGTCCTCCGAGCCGATCTCGACCATCTTGCCGAGGTACATCACGCCGACGCGGTCGGAGATGTGCCGGACGATCGAGAGGTCGTGCGCGATGAACATGTACGACAGGCCGAATTCGGTCTGCAGCTGCTCCAGCAGGTTGATCACCTGCGCCTGGACGGACACGTCGAGCGCCGACACCGGCTCGTCGCAGATGATGATCTCCGGCTTGAGCGCCAACCCCCGGGCGATGCCGATGCGTTGACGCTGACCGCCGGAGAACTGGTGCGGATACCGGTTGATGTACTCCGGGTTGAGCCCGACGACGTCCAGCAGGTCCTGAACGGCCTTGCGGCGGTCGCCCTTCGGCGCCACCTCGGGGTGGATCTCGAACGGCTCGCCGATGATGTCCCCGACCGTCATGCGCGGGTTCAGCGAGGTGTACGGGTCCTGGAACACCATCTGGATGTTCCGCCGCACGGCCTTCAGCGCCGACCCCGACAGCCGGGTGATGTCCTGGCCCTTGTAGCGCACCTGGCCCGCGGTCGCCCGCTCCAGGCTCATCAGCACCTTGGCCAGCGTGGACTTCCCGCAGCCGGACTCGCCGACGATGCCCAGCGTCTCCCCGGTGACCAGGTCGAAGGAGATGCCGTCCACCGCCTTCACCGCGCCGACCTGCCGCTTGAAGAGGATCCCCTGCGTCAGCGGGTAGTGCTTGACCAGGTCCCGGACCTCCAGGATCGGCTCAGCCACGGAGGGTCTCCTTCCAGAAGTGGCAGGCGCTGTGCCGGCCCGGCAGGTCCCTGCCCTCCGCGTCCAGCACCGGGACGAGCGGCGGAAGTTCGGACCGGCAGCGGTCCTGCGCCCGGTCGCAGCGCGGGTTGAACGCGCAGCCGGCCGGAATGTGCAGGAGGTTCGGCGGCAGGCCCTGGATGGCGTACAGGTTCTGCCCCTTCTGGTCCAGCCGCGGAATCGAGTTGAGCAGGCCCCGGGTGTACGGGTGGGCCGGGCGCGCGTACAACTCGTGCACGGGCGCCGTCTCGACGATCCGTCCCGCGTACATCACCGCGATCTTGTCCGCGACGTCGGCCACCACGCCGAGGTCGTGGGTGATCAGGATCAGCCCCATGTGGAACTCGGACTGCAGCTCGGCCAGCAGGTCCATCACCTGGGCCTGGACGGTCACGTCCAGGGCAGTGGTGGGCTCGTCCGCGATGATCAGGTCGGGCTCCATCGAGAGCGCCATCGCGATCATGATGCGCTGGCGCATGCCGCCGGAGAACTGGTGCGGGAAGTCGTCCACCCGCTGCGCCGCCGCCGGGATGCGCACCCGCTCCATCAGCTCGACCGAGCGGTCCTTCGCCTCCTTGCGCGAGGCGCCCTGGTGCACCCGGAACATCTCGCCGAGCTGGTAGCCCACGCTGAGCACCGGATTGAGCGAGGACAGCGCGTCCTGGAAGATCATCGCGATCTTCCGGCCGCGCACCGCGCGCCGGGCCTTGGGGCTCATCGTCAGCAGGTCCTGGCCCCGGAACAGCACCTTGCCGGCCGTGATCCGCCCCGGCGGCATGTCCAGGATGCCCATGATCGCCTGCGCCGTCACCGACTTGCCCGAACCGGACTCGCCGAGCACCGCCAGCGTCTCCCCGGCCGACACCGAGTAGCTGACGCCGTTGACGGCCTTGGCGATGCCGTCCCGGGTGACGAACTCGACGTGCAGGTCGTCGACTTCGAGCAGCGGCGTGCCGGGCACCAGGTTCTCCCGGCGCGGGCCGGTCACCTCGATCGCGCTCAGGCGCGCCCCGCCGTCCCTCGTGCCGGACGGCTTCGTCGTGTCAGTCATGGTCCGCGGCCCTCCTCAGCGCAGCTTGGGGTCGAGGGCGTCGCGCACCGCGTCGCCGAGCATGATGAACGCCAGCACGGTGATGCTCAGCACGGCGGCCGGGAAGAGCAGTACGTGCGGGGCGTTCAGGAAGCGGGACTGGGCGTCGCTGATCATCAGGCCCCAGGAGATCGCCGGGGACTGGATGCCGATGCCCAGGTAGGACAGCGCGGCCTCGGCGCCGATGAACACGCCGAGGTTGATGGTCGAGACGACGATCACCGGCGCCACCGCGTTCGGCAGGATGTGCCGGGTGACGATCCGCCCGGTGCCGGCCCCGAGCGCGCGCGCGGCGACCACGTAGTCGTTGTGCTTGTTGGAGATCACCGCCGAGCGCATCAGCCGGTAGATCTGCGGCCAGCCGAGCACCGCCATCACCGCCGAGACCGTCCAGGCGTTGCCCTTCTGCCAGGTCGACATGATGAGCATGCCGCCGAGCAGCAGCGGGATCGCGAAGAAGATCTCGGTGATGCGCGACAGGAGGCTGTCCCAGAACCCGGCCATCCAGCCGGCCAGCAGCCCGAGCGTGCCGCCGACCAGGACCACCAGCGACGTGGTCAGGATGCCGACGATGATCGAGTTGCGGGCGCCCCAGATCGTCCGGGTGTAGACGTCGCAGCCCTGGACGTCGAAGCCGAACCAGTGGTCCGCGGAGGGGCGTTGCAGCGAGGACGAGAGTTCGCAGAAGCCGGCCGAGTTCGGGTCCTTGTCGGTGAAAAGCTGCGGGGCGACGGCCATCACCACCATGAGCAGCACCAGCAGCCCGCCGATGATGAAGAGCGGGTTGCGCCGCAGGTCGTACCAGGCGTCCGTCCAGAGGCTGCCCACCCGCTCCTTGTCGCCCTTGGCGGCCGCCGCCGCGGTCACCGGGGCCGTCGTGTCCAGCGCGTTCGTCGGCTCACTCATAGCGGATCCTCGGGTCAAGAACGGCGTAGAGCAGGTCGACCACCAGGTTGGTGAGGAGGTACACCATGACGAGGGCGCTCACGACGCCCACCACGATGGTGCGTTCGCGCAGGTACACCGACTGGAACAGCTGGTGCCCGATCCCGGGGATGTTGAAGATGCCCTCGGTGATCACCGCGCCGCCCATCAGCGACCCCAGGTCCATGCCGAGGTAGGTGACGATCGGGATCAGCGCGTTGCGCAGCCCGTGCCGCACCACGACGCGCAGCGGGCTCAGGCCCTTGGCCACCGCCGTGCGCACGTAGTCGGCCCGCATCACCTCGGTCAGGCTGGTCCGGGTGAGCCGGGCGATGTAGGCGAGCGAGGTGGACGCGAGCACGAAGGCCGGCAGGAGGTACGCGCGGAAGCCGTCGTCCTCGTTGAACGAGACCGGGAAGAAGTCGATGCCGTAGTCGTTGTGGAGCTTCACCCCGAGGAGCAGCTGGAGCACGAAGCCGATCACGAAGGTCGGGATCGAGATGACCATCAGGGTCGAGATCAGCACCAGGTTGTCGATGAACCGGCCGCGCCGCAGGGCGGCGACCACACCGGCGGTCACGCCCACCGCCATCTCGATGACCAGCGCGGTCCCGGCCAGGTTGATGGTGTACGGGAAGGCCCGCGTCATCACGTCGACGACGGCGTGGCCGCGGTAGTCCTCGCCGAAGTCGCCCTGGAACAGGCCGACCAGGTAGTGCCAGTACTGGAGGAAGAACGGATCGTCCAGGTGGTACCGGTCGTGCAGCATCGCGACGACCGTCGGGTCCGCGCGTTTCTCACCGGCCAGCGCTTGGATGGGGTCACCGGGCAGCAGGAAGACCAGTGCGTAGATCAGGAACGTCGCGCCGAGGATCACAGGTACGGCCTGGATGACCCGACGGACCACATAGCGGCCCATGTGGCGGCCTCCTCGTGGTTGGGGCGCGTCACCGGCGGGCGGCACGGGGGTTTCCCGCGCCGCCCTGCGGGACGCACCGGTCAGCGGGAGTCGGGTCAGGCGAGTTCGACGGAGGTCAGGTCGATCCGGTTCTGGGCGTCGATGATCACGTTCTTGACGGTCTTGGTGTACGCCCCGGAGCTCATGTAGGTGTACACCGGGATGTACGGCAGCTCCTTGAGCAGGATGTCGTCGGCCTGCTGGTACAGCTTCAGGCCCTCGTCCTCGGTCTTCGCCTGGTCGGCCTTGGCGAGCAGCGCCTCGAAGTCCTCGTTGACGTAGCCGCCGTAGTTGGAGCCGTTGTCGATGGCGATCTTCGAGAAGATCGGGCGCAGGTAGTCCTCGATCGACGGGTAGTCCATCGACCAGGCCATCCGGAAGGCGCCGGAGTACTGCTTGGCCCCCAGCGCGTCGAGGATCTTGCCGAACTTCTCGAACGGCTTGAAGGTGACGTCGATCCCGAGGTTGTTCTTCAGCTGGTTGCCGACGGCCTCGATCCACTCCTTGTGGCCGCCGTCCGCGTTGTAGCCGATCTCCAGCTTGTTTTCGGGCAGGCCGCCGGACTGGGTGTAGAGCGCCTTCGCCTTCGCCGGGTCGTACTTGCAGGCGTCGCCGCACGCGCCCTGGCGGTAGCCCGGGATGATCGGGTTGACGAAGTCGTCGGCCGGCTTGCGGGTGCCGGAGAAGATCGTCTTGGTGATGGCCTCGCGGTCGATCGCCATCGAGATCGCCTTGCGCAGGTCGGGGCTCGCGAACGCCTTGTTGGTCGCGATCGGGAACCCGATGTAGCCGACGCCGGATTCCGGCTGGTAGATGTAGCGGTCACCGAACTCCTGGGCCACCGTCGCCATCGCCGAGATCGGCAGCTTGTTGGTGATCTGGATGTTGTCCGCGCGGAGGTCGTTGTACGCGGTTTCCAGCTTGTCGTAAATCTTGAAGGTGACCGAATCGAGCTTGGCCTTTTTGCCCGGGTAGTTGTCGTAGCGCTTGACCTTGATCTGCTGGTTGTGCTGCCACGGGCCGTCCATCTGGAACGGGCCGTTGCCGATCGGGTTGTCGCCGAAGGCCTTCGGGTCGTTGAAGAACGCCTTCGGGAGCGGATAGAAGGCGTTGTACCCGAGCATGGTCTTGAACTGCGAGAACGGCGCCTTGAGGGTGACGGTGAAGGTCTTGTCGTCCACGACCTTGAGGCCCTTGAGCGCCGTGGCCGTGGGCTTCTTGTCCTTGCCGGGCGCGAGCTCGTCGGAGCCGAGGACCTTGTCGAAGAACGGCAGGGCCTGCGCGGCGTTGTCCTGGTCGGCGCCCCAGTTCCAGGCGTCGACGAAGGACTGCGCGGTCACCTTCTCGCCGTTGTGGAAGGTGTAGCCGTCCTTGAGCTTGATCGTCCAGACGGTGGAGTCCGGGGAGTCGATCGACTCGGCCATGGCGAGCTTGGGCGTGCTGGTCTTGGGGTCGTAGTCGACCAGCCCGGTGAAGAGCGCGTACTCGACCTGGGTGCCCTCGGACTCCGCGGTGTTCTGCGGGACCAGGCCGTTCTGCGGCTCACCCAGCTGGACGCTGATCGACCCGCCGGTCTTGCCGGCCGGGGGCTTCTTGTCGCTGCCCGTGGTGCACGCGGAGATCGCGAGCGCCGTGCAGGCCGCCAGGGCGGTCAGGCGCATCGTCTTGGTGAGCCTCATTCAACTGCTCCTCGTTTTGGGGGCTTGCGAACGAACGGCGGCCCCGCCACTCGGTGTGCCGGGCGTGACGGAGGCCGACATCTCAGGGCCGATCCGCACAGTTGGCGAGGTGACCACTGATACGCGCAAAGCAACTATCGATCAACCGACCGGCTTTCGGAATCCGCGTCACATCTCTTTTCAATTACGCGCCGGACCCGGCCCGGACAATGCTCGCCAAATTCCCGCATATCGCATACGGGATCACCCGTTCCGATCTCCGGAAGGCGGACGATGATCTCCGGTATTCGCGCGTTTACGAGGAGTAATCGATCTTTTTCCGGCGTTTGCGCAGCACAGCGCAGGGCGCGCCCTCGAATCGAGGACGCGCCCTTGGTGTGCGCCGCCTGCCGCGACGTCGACCGAATTGTTACCCGGCCGCGGCGGCCCCCCTCCCGTTGTCCCGCTCGGCGGCGAAGTGACACGCCGACTCGTGCCGGGCCGCCCCGTCCAGCCACGACGGCGCCGCGAGCAGCGGGACCTCCACCGCGCACCGCTCCTGCGCCTTCCAGCAGCGCGTGCGGAAGCGGCATCCCGACGGCGGGTTCGCCGGCGAGGGGACGTCCCCGGTCAGCACGATCCGGTCCCGCGACTCCCGCGCGGTCGGGTCGGGCACCGGCACGGCCGACAGCAGCGCCTGGGTGTACGGGTGGGTGGCGTGGTCGTAGATCTCCGCGTCGGAGCCGATCTCGACCATCTTGCCGAGGTACATCACGCCGACGCGGTCGGAGATGTGCCGGACGATCGAGAGGTCGTGCGCGATGAACATGTACGAGAGGTTGAACTCGCCCTGGAGCTTCTCCAGCAGGTTGATCACCTGCGCCTGGACGGACACGTCGAGGGCGGAGACCGGCTCGTCGCAGATGATGATCTCCGGCTTGAGCGCCAACCCCCGGGCGATGCCGATGCGTTGACGCTGACCGCCGGAGAACTGGTGCGGATACCGGTTGATGTACTCCGGGTTGAGCCCGACGACGTCCAGCAGATCCTGAACGGCCTTGCGGCGGTCGCCCTTCGGCGCCACCTCCGGGTGGATCTCGAACGGCTCGCCGATGATGTCCCCGACCGTCATGCGCGGGTTCAGCGACGTGTACGGGTCCTGGAACACCATCTGGATGTTCCGCCGCACGGCCTTCAGCGCCGACCCCGACAGCCGGGAGATCTCCTCGCCCTTGTACCGGACGGATCCCCCGGTGGCCGGCTCCAGGCTCATCAGCACCTTGGCCAGCGTGGACTTCCCGCAGCCCGACTCGCCCACGATGCCCAGCGTCTCCCCCTGCATCAGGTCGAAGGAGACCCCGTCCACCGCCTTCACCGCGCCGACCTGCTTCTTGAGCAGCACCCCCTTCGTCAGCGGGAAGTGCTTGACCAGGTCGCGGACTTCGAGGATCGGCTCGCCGCGCGCCACGTTCTGGTCGAACACGAGCTCCTCCGGCGTGGTCGCCGCCGCCGTGGTCGCCCCCAGCGCACTCGCCCCGTTACCGGCCATGGAGGGTCTCCTTCCAGAAGAAGCACGCGCTGCCCCGCCCGGCCAGCGCGGTGCCGTCCTCCTCGGTCACGGGGTACAGCTCCGGCACCTCGGCCCGGCAGACGTCCTGCGCCCGCGGGCAGCGCGGGTTGAACGCGCAGCCCTTCGGGATCCGCAGCAGGTTGGGCGGCAGCCCCTTGATGGCGTAGAGCTCCTGGCCCTTCTGGTCCAGTCGCGGGATCGAGTCCAGCAGGCCCCGGGTGTACGGGTGGGCCGGGCGCGCGTACAACTCGTGCACGGGCGCCGTCTCGACGATCCGCCCCGCGTACATCACCGCGATCTTGTCCGCGACGTCGGCCACCACGCCGAGGTCGTGGGTGATCAGGATCAGCCCCATCTGGAACTCCGCCTGGAGCTCCGCCAGCAGGTCCATCACCTGGGCCTGCACCGTCACGTCCAGCGCCGTCGTGGGCTCGTCGGCGATGATCAGGTCCGGTTCGAGGGCCAGCGCCATCGCGATCATGATGCGCTGACGCATGCCGCCGGAGAACTGGTGCGGGAAGTCGTCCACCCGCTGCGCCGCCGCCGGGATGCGCACGCGGTCCATCAGCTCGACGGCCTTGTCCTTGGCCTCCTTGCGGGACGTCCCCTGGTGCGCCCGGAACATCTCGCCGAGCTGGAAGCCCACGCTTAGCACCGGATTGAGCGAGGACAGCGCGTCCTGGAAGATCATCGCGATCTTCCGGCCGCGGATGCGCCGCCGCTCCTCCCGGCCCATCTTCAGCATGTCCTGGCCGCGGAAGCGGATCTCGCCGCGCGGGATGCGGGCCGGCGGCATGTCCAGGATGCCCATGATCGCCTGCGCCGTCACCGACTTGCCCGACCCGGACTCCCCGAGCACCGCCAGCGTCTCCCCCGCCCGGACGCTGTAGTTGACCCCGTTGACTGCCCGGGCCACGCCGTCCCGGGTGACGAACTCGACGTGCAGGTCGCGCACGTCGAGCAGCGGTCCCTCGTACGGCGCGTCCCGCCCGGGTTCGGTGGTGTCCACAGCTGTAGTCACGATGCGTTCCCCTCGCTCAGCGAAGCTTCGGGTCGAGGGCGTCGCGCACCGCGTCGCCCAGCATGATGAAGGCCAGCACGGTGACGGAGAGCGCCGCGGCCGGGAAGAACAGGACGTACGGCGCCGTCCGGATCACCTTCTGGGCGGAGGAGATGTCGATGCCCCAGGAGATGGTCGGGTCCTGCAGGCCGATGCCGAGGAAGCTCAGCGTCGCCTCGGTCGCGATGTAGCCGCCGAGCGCGATGGTCGCGACGACGATCACCGGCGCGATCGCGTTCGGCAGGATGTGCCGGAACATCAGCCGTCCGGTCCCGGCCCCGAGTGCCCGTCCGGCCACCACGTAGTCGGCCTGTTTGACGGTCAGCACGGCGCCGCGCATGACGCGGGCGATCTGGGTCCAGCCGAGGAAGCCGAGGGCGATGACCACGCTCCACACCGTGCGGGTGGCGAACGCGTTCAGCAGCACCAGCGAGCCGAGCAGCAGCGGGATCCCGAAGAAGATGTCGACGATCCGGGAGATCACCGCGTCCACGCCACCGCCGAAGTACCCGGCGACCATGCCGGCCAGGCCGCCGAGCACGGTGACCGCCGCGGTGACGCAGATGCCGACGGTGATCGAGGCGCGGGCGCCGTACACGACGCGGGCGAAGATCGACCGGCCCTGTCCGTCGTAGCCGAACCAGCCGGCCCCGAACACGTCCGACCAGTCCGGCCGGCGCAGGTAGTTGTGCACCAGGTCGGCCTTGCGCGGGTCGGCGTCGGTGAACGCCCACGGGAAGATCGCCATGACGACCAGCAGCAGGATCAGCACCGCCGAGATCAGGAAGATCGGGCGCCGCCGCAGGTCCCGCCAGGCGTCGCCCCAGAGGCTGCGGGCCTCCTCGCGCTTGACCGGGTCGGCCTCGACCAGGGTGTCCTGCTCGACGGCCATGCCCTGCTCGCCCGCGTAGTCCAGGCGCGAGACGCCGGGCTTGGGGTGCGGTTCGAAGGACTCTTCGTCATGGATGTCAGGCATAGCGGATCCTCGGGTCCAGGACCGCGTAGAGCAGGTCGACGAGCAGGCTGGCGACCAGGTAGACGATCACCAGGACGGTCACGATGCCGACCACCGTCGGCCCCTCCTTCTGGTTGATCGCCCGGTACAGGACGTTGCCGATGCCCTGCACGTTGAAGATGCCCTCGGTGACGATCGCGCCGCCCATCAGGGCGCCCAGGTCGGTGCCGAGGAACGTGACCACCGGGATCAGCGAGTTGCGCAGCAGGTGGCGGGAGATGATGGTCCGCCGGGGCAGGCCCTTGGCCACCGCGGTGCGCATGTAGTCGGCCCGCAGGTTCTCGCCGATGGAGGTGCGGGTGAGCCGGGCGACGTACGCGAGCGAGAGCGAGCCGAGCACCATCGCCGGCAGGAGCAGCTGGGACAGGTCGTAGCTGTCCTGCACCGTCGGGGTGACCCAGCCCAGGTTGGTGGCGAACACCGTCTGCGCGATGTACGCGAGCACGAAAACCGGGATGGAGATCACCAGCAGGGTGAGGATCAGCACCAGGGTGTCCTGGAGGCTGCCGCGCTTGAGGCCGGAGACGAGCCCGAGGCACAGGCCGAGGACCATCTCGAACACGAAGGCCAGCAGCGCGAGCCGGATGGTGACCGGGAAGGCGTCCGCCATGATGTCGGTGACCGGACGGCCGGTGAAGCTGGTCCCGAAGTCCCCCTGGAAGAGGTTGCCCATGTAGTGCAGGTACTGCTTCCAGACCGGCTGGTCGAGGTAGTACTTGTGCTTGATGCTGGCCACCACGGCCGGATCGGCGGCCTTCTCGCCGAACAGCGCCGCCACCGGGTCGCCCGGCAGCGTGTAGACCATCAGGAAGATCAGCAGCGTGGTGCCGAGGAACACCGGGATCATCTGCAGCACCCGACGCAGCACGTAACTGCCCATCCGAGCCTCCTTCCGAGGTGGCCGGGCCCCGCCCTCCGTGCGGTGAGGGCGGGGCCGGCGGGAGAGGGGATCAGCCCTTGACCTCGACCTGGGTCCAGGCCGGGTTGCCGAAGGAGTCGAACTTCACGTTCTGCACCTTGGTCGAGTAGCCCGAGTTGGTGCGGTAGTACCAGAGCGGGATGGCCGGCATGTCGCCGGGCAGCACCGCCTCGGCCTGCTGGTAGCCGGTGACCGTCTCGGCGACGCTGGCGGCCTCGTCGGCCTGCTTGGCGGCCTGGTCGAACTGCGGGCTGCTGTACCCCGTGTCGTTGGACGCGGCGCCGGTGCGGTACACGTCCGCGAGGAAGTTGGCGTTCAGCGGGTAGTCCTGCACCCAGCCCGTCCGGAACATGCCGTTGACCTGGTGCCCGGTGATCGCCGCGCGCGCGGTCTTGAAGTCGGGCTTCGGGTCGCCGGTGCAGTCCACCCCGGTGCTCTGCCGGATCGAGTTGCACACCGCGTCGACCCACTCCTTGTGGCCGCCGTCCGCGTTGTACAGGATGGTCAGCTTGTTGCCGGGGACGCCGCCGCCCTCGGTGATCAGCGTCTTCGCCTTGGCCGGGTCGAACTTGCAGAAGTCGCCGCAGGCGCCTTCCTTGTAGCCCTCGACGCCTTCGGCCACCCAGGCGCTGGCGGCCTTGCGGGAGCCCTGGAGCACGGTCTTGGTGATGGTGTCGCGGTCGATCGCCATCGAGATGCCCTGGCGGACCTTGGCCTTGTCGGGCGCGGACCAGTCGGCCTGGTAGAGCGTGAACCCGACGTTCTGGATGGCGCCCTGGGGGGAGTCGATCGCCCGGTCGCCGAGGTCGCTCTTGTAGGTGGCCAGCGCGGACGGCGGCACCTGGTCCATCACGTCGAGGTTGCTGGACTGGAGGTCGGCGTAGGCGGCCTCGGACGTGTTGTACATCTTGAAGACGACGCCGCCGTTCTTCGGCTTGTCCACGCCCTGGTAGTCCGGGAAGGCCTTGGTGACCACCTGCTGGTTGTGGGACCAGCTGACGAACTGGTACGGCCCGTTGCCGACGGGCTTCTGCCCGTACCCGGCCGGGTCCTTGAAGAAGCCGTCCGGCAGCGGCGAGAAGGCGATGTAGCCGAGCTTGTACTCGAAGTACGAGACCTTGTTGCTCAGCTTGACCGTGAAGTGCAGGTCGTCGGTGACGCTCAGGCCGGACATCTTGTCCGTGGTCGGCTGGCCGGTGGCCGGGTGGACGTCCTTGTAGCCCTCGATGTCGGAGAACCAGGAGCTGTTGATCTGGTTGTTGGTGGTGGCCGCGCCCCAGTTCCAGGCGTCGACGAAGTTCTTGGCGTGCACCGGGGTGCCGTCGTGGAACTTCCACCCGTCCTTCAGCGTGACGGTGTAGGTCTGCGAGTCGCTGGTGTCGATCTTGTCGGCGACCTGCATGCGGATCTTCGCGGTGCCGGGGTCGTAGTCCACGAGCCCCTTGAACAGGTTCTGGATGATGCGACCGCCGCCGGTCTCGTTCGCGTTGGCGGGCTGGAGCGGGTTCTGCGGCTCACTGCTCTGGTAGCTGAAGGTCTTGCTGGTGTCCGACGAACTGCTGCCGCCCCCGCTGCTGCTGCACCCGGTGGCCACCAGGGCCACGGACGTCGCAGCGGCGAGGACCCAACGAGCACGGGCGGCTACGGGCATGGAGGTCCCTCCTCAGGGTGTGTGTCGCATCACACCCCATGAGAAGCGCGCCCCGGCGACGGCGCGAGTCGAGTACCCCCGGATGGGTGCGGTGACCGCCCGCGGAGTTGACGCAGCGCCGGATCGACGCAGCGCCGGATCGACGCAGCGCCGGATCTACGCAGCACCGGACCTACCGAATGCCGGAAGGGGCCCGGGGGGGGGGCCCCCGGGCCCGGCCGGGGGGGGGGTTTTAACAAAAAACAGCCCCCCAGACACAAAGATATAGGGGGTTGGGGGGGGGGGGGGGGGAGTT
>NZ_JBHWGD010000022.1:0-15738 GCF_042733235.1 Kitasatospora sp. NPDC059722 | reverse complement strand
CACAGTCACATCCCGCGCGGGGGCGCGCGGGCGTGGCGCCCCCCCCCCCCCCCTTCCGGGTGCGTCACGGGTGCCGTCGGTCAGGCCGCGGCCGTCTCCGTCTCGCGCACCTCGGCGAAGTGACAGGCCGACTCGTGCGCGGCCGCGCCCTTGAGCAGCGAGGGCACCGCGAGCAGCGGCATCTCCTCGGAGCAGCGGTCCTCCGCCTTCCAGCAGCGGGTGCGGAAGCGGCAGCCGGACGGCGGGTTGGCCGGCGAGGGGATGTCGCCGGTCAGGATGATCCGGTCGCGGTGCTCGCGCGCCGTCGGGTCCGGCACCGGCACCGCGGAGAGCAGCGCCTGGGTGTACGGGTGGGTGGCGTTCTCGTAGATCTCCTCGTCCGAGCCGATCTCGACCATCTTGCCGAGGTACATCACGCCGACGCGGTCGGAGATGTGCCGGACGATGGAGAGGTCGTGGGCGATGAACATGTACGAGAGCCCGAAGTCGCTCTGCAGCTGCTCCAGCAGGTTGATCACCTGCGCCTGGACGGACACGTCCAGGGCGGAGACCGGCTCGTCGCAGATGATGATCTCGGGCTTGAGCGCGAGGCCGCGGGCGATGCCGATGCGCTGGCGCTGACCGCCGGAGAACTGGTGCGGGTACCGGTTGATGTACTCCGGGTTCAGGCCGACGACGTCCAGGAGGTCCTGGACGGCCTTGCGGCGGTCGCCCTTCGGCGCCACCTCGGGGTGGATCTCGAACGGCTCGCCGATGATGTCGCCGACCGTCATGCGCGGGTTCAGCGACGTGTACGGGTCCTGGAACACCATCTGGATGTTCCGGCGCACGGCCTTGAGGGCCTGGCCGGTCAGCTTGGAGATGTCCTCGCCCTTGAACAGCACCTGGCCGGAGGTGGCCCGCTCCAGGTTCATCAGCACCTTGGCCAGCGTGGACTTGCCACAGCCGGACTCGCCGACGATGCCGAGCGTCTCGCCCTTCATCAGGTCGAAGGAGATGCCGTCGACCGCCTTGACCGCGCCGACCTGCTTCTTGAAGAGGATGCCCTGGGTCAGCGGGTAGTGCTTGACCAGGTCCTTGACCTCCAGGATGGGCTCAGCCATGGAGGGTCTCCTTCCAGAGGTGGCACGCGCTGCGGCGGCCGGTGAGCTCCTTGCCGTCCTTGTCGGTCACCTGGTGCAGCGCCGGGATCTCCGTGCGGCACAGGTCGGTGGCGACGTCACAGCGGGGGTTGAACGCGCAGCCGGCCGGGACCTTCAGCAGGTTCGGGGGCAGACCCTTGATCGCGTACAGCTCCTGGCCCTTCTGGTCCAGGCGCGGGATGGAACGCAGGAGGCCCTTGGTGTACGGGTGCGCCGGGTTGGCGTACAGGTCGCGCACCGGGGCCGTCTCGACGATCCGGCCGGCGTACATGACGGCGATCTTGTCCGCGACGTCGGCGACCACGCCGAGGTCGTGGGTGATCAGGATCAGGCCCATGTTGTACTCGGCCTGCAGCTCGGCGAGGAGGTCCATCACCTGGGCCTGGACGGTCACGTCCAGGGCGGTGGTGGGCTCGTCGGCGATGATCAGGTCGGGCTCCATGGAGAGCGCCATCGCGATCATGATGCGCTGGCGCATGCCGCCGGAGAACTGGTGCGGGTAGTCGCCGACGCGCTGCCTGGCGGCGGGGATGCGGACCCGCTCCATCAGCTCGATGGCCTTCTCCCGGGCCTCCTTCTTGGAGGCGCCGCGGTGCACCCGGAACATCTCGCCCAGCTGGGCGCCGACGGTCATGACGGGGTTCAGCGAGGACAGCGCGTCCTGGAAGATCATCGCGATCTTCTGGCCGCGGATCTGCCGGCGCTCCTCCTCCTTCATGGCCAGCATGTCCTGGCCGCGGAAGAGGATCTGGCCCTGGCTGATCTTGCCGGGCGGCATGTCGAGGATGCCCATGATGGTCTGGGCGGTCACCGACTTGCCGGAGCCGGACTCGCCGAGCACCGCCAGGGTCTCACCGGCGGCCACGGAGTAGTTGACTCCGTTCACGGCCTTCGCGACGCCGTCCCGGGTGTGGAACTCCACGTGGAGGTCCTTGACCTCCAGCAGCGGGGTGCCAACTTCGAGCCGGCCGCTCTTCTGGTTCTTCTCGATCACGGTGGTCATCGGGTCGTCACCTCTTCTCTCAGCGGAGCTTCGGGTCGAGGGCGTCGCGCACCGCGTCGCCGAGCATGATGAAGGCCAGCACGGTGACGCTCAGGACCGCGGCGGGGAAGAGCAGCACGTGCGGGGCCGCCAGGAAGCGGACCTGGGCGTCGCTGATCATCAGGCCCCAGGAGATCTCCGGCGACTGGACGCCGATGCCCAGGTAGGACAGGGCGGACTCGGCGCCGATGTAGACACCCAGGCTGATCGCGGCGACGACGATGACCGGCGCGATGGCGTTCGGCAGGATGTGCCGGAAGGTGATCCGGCCGGCACCCGCGCCCAGGGCTCGGGCGGCCATCACGTAGTCGTTGTTCTTGTTCGCCAGCACCGAGGCGCGCATGATGCGGTAGATCTGCGGCCAGCCGAGGACGGCCATCACCAGGGAGACGGTGTAGGCGTTGCCCTTGCCGAGCATCGACATGATCAGCATGCCGCCGAGCAGGGTCGGGATCGAGAAGAAGATCTCGGTGAACCGCGACAGGACCGAGTCGACGATCCCACCCTTCCAGCCGGCCAGCAGGCCGAGGAGGGAGCCGACCACGGTGACCATGGTGGTGGTCAGGATGCCGACGATGATCGAGTTGCGGGCGCCCCAGATGGTGCGGGTGTAGTTGTCGCAGCCCTGGACGTCGTAGCCGAACCAGTGGTCGGCGCTCGGACGCTCCAGCGAGTGCGACAGGTCGCACGCGTTGTTGTCGAACGGGCTGCCGTCGGTGAACCACTGCGGCACGATCGAGATGACGATCAGCGCCAGCACCAGCACGCCGCCGATGATGAACATCGGGTTGCGGCGCAGGTCGCGGACCGCGTCCGACCACAGGCTGGCAACGCGCTCCGGCTTCTGCTTCTTCGCCGGCGCGGCCTTCGGGCTGTTGTCCCCGGCCGGCGCCGAGGCGTCCTTGGTGATGGTGTCACTCATAGCGAATCCTCGGGTCGAGCACGGCGTACAGCATGTCCACGAGCAGGGTGGTCACGAGGTAGATCATCACCAGCAGCGTGACGACGCCGACGATGATCGTGCCCTGCTTCTGGTACACGGCCTGGGCGAGCAGACCGCCGATGCCGTGGATGTTGAAGATCTTCTCGGTGATCACCGCACCGCCCATCAGGCCACCGAGGTCGGCGCCGAGGAAGGTGACGATCGGGATCAGCGCGTTGCGCAGGGCGTGCCGGCCGATCACCCGACGGCGCTTCAGGCCCTTGGCGACGGCGGTGCGGACGTAGTCCGCGCGCATGGTCTCCATCAGGCTGGTGCGGGTCAGTCGGGCGACGTACGCGAGCGAGAGCGACGCGAGGACGAAGGCCGGCAGCAGGTAGGCCCGGATTCCGTCCTCCTCGTTGAAGGAGACCGAGAAGAAGTCGATGCCGTACGAGTTCTTCAGCTGGACGCCGAGCACCAGCTGGAGGATGAAGCCGGTGACGAAGACCGGGACCGAGATGACCAGCAGGGTGCTCAGGAGGACCAGCTGGTCGAGGAACTTGCCCTTGCGCAGGGCCGCCATGACACCCGCCGCCACACCGACGACCGCCTCGATGACGAACGCCACCATGCCGAGGTTCAGGGTGTAGGGGAAGGCGTCGCCGATCATGTCGCTCACGCTGCGACCCTGCAGGCTCTCGCCCAGGTCGCCCTGGAAGACGCCCGAGATGTAGTGCCAGTACTGAACGAGGAACGGGTCGTTCAGGTGGTACCTCTGACGGATCATCTCCGCCACGATCGGGTCGGCGCGCTTCTCACCGGCCAGCGCCTGCACCGGGTCACCCGGCAGCGAGAAGACGATGAAATAGATCAGGAACGTCGCACCGATGAGAACAGGGATCGCCTGTATCAACCGGCGGATCACATAGCGGCCCATCAGACCTCCATACTTTCGGACAAGGAAGGGAGGCGGGCGAGCCGGACTGTGGTCCGGTCCACCCGCCCCCGATCGTCTGACTACCGGATCAGCCGGCCATCTCAACTTCGGCCAGGTTGTAGCGCATCTGCGCATCCGTGTTGAAGTTCTTGATCTTCTTGGTGTACGCAGCGGAGGACTGGTACGTGTAGACCGGGATGTACGGCATGTCCTTGATCAGGATGTCGTCGGCCTGCTGGTAGAGCTTGATGCCCTCGTCCTCGGTCTTCGCCCCGTCGGCCTGGGTCAGCAGGCTCTCGAACTGGTCGTTGACGTAACCGCCGTAGTTCGAGCCGCTGTCGATGGCGACCTTGGAGAAGATCGGGCGCAGGTAGTCCTCGATCGACGGGTAGTCCATCGACCAGGCCATGCGGAAGGCGCCCTGGTACTGCTTGGCCTGGAGCGCGTCCAGGATCTTGCCGAACTTCTCGAACGGCTTGAAGGTGACCTCGACGCCGAGGTTCTTCTTCAGCTGGTTGCCGACGGCCTCGATCCACTCCTTGTGGCCGCCGTCGGCGTTGTAGCCGAGCTCCAGGGTGTTGCCCGGCAGACCGCCGGCCTGGGTGAAGAGGTCCTTGGCCTTGGCCGGGTCGTACTTGCAGGCGTCGCCGCAGGCGTCCTTGCGGTAGCCGTTGATCAGCGGGCTGACGAAGTCCGAGGCCGGGACGCGGGTGCCGGCGAAGATCGTCTTGGTGATCTGGTCACGGTCGATCGCCATCGAGATCGCCTTGCGGATCTCCGGCTTCTGGTAGGCCGGGTTGTAGGCGATCGGGAAGCCGATGTAGCCGATGCCCGACTCCGGCTTGTTGATGTAGCGGTCACCGAACTCGCTGGCGACGGTGGACATCGCGGAGATCGGGAGCTTGTTGGTGGCCTGGATGTTGTCGGCGCGCAGGTCGTTGTACGCGGTGTCCAGGTTGTCGTAGATCTTGAAGGTCACGTTCTGCAGGTGGGCCTTGGTGCCACCGTAGTTGTCGTAACGCTTGATCTTGATCTGCTTGTTGTGGTCCCAGTCGCCGTCCATCTGGAAGGGACCGTTGCCGATGGGGTGCTCGCCGAACGCCTTCGGGTCAGAGAAGAACGCCGTCGGCAGCGGGTAGAACGGGTTGTAACCCAGCATCGTCTTGAACTGCGAGAACGGCGCCTTCAGGGTGACGGTGAAGGTCTTGTCGTCGACGACCTTCAGGCCCTTGAGCTCCTTGGCGGTCGGGGTCTTGCCCTTGCCCGGAGCCAGCTCGTCGGAGCCGAGGATCTTGTCGTAGAAGGGCAGGCCCTCGGCGGCGTTGTCCTGGTTGGCACCCCAGTTCCAGGCGTCCACGAAGGACTTGGCGGTGACCTTCTCGCCGTTGTGGAAGGTGTAGCCGTCCTTGAGCTTGATCGTCCAGGTCGTGCTGTCCGCGGAGTCGATCGACTCGGCCATCGCGAGCTTCGGCGCGTTGGTCTTGATGTCGTAGTCGACCAGACCGGTGAACAGCGAGTACACGACCTGCGTGCCCTCGGACTCCGCGGTGTTCTGCGGAACCAGACCGTGCTGGGGCTCACCGAGCTGGACGGCGATGCTGCCGCCGTCCTTCGAGGCCGAGTCGCTGCTCTTCGAGCTGGTGCTGCAAGCGGTCGCGGCCAGGGCGATCGCGGTCGCCGCAACGAGCCACTTGGTCTGGGTTGCACCACGCATGGGGGATGCCTCCTGAAATCGACTTTCCAACGAGGAGAGCACCGCGGTTGGTTGATACCGGATCCGCTGTGCCGTCCGCGCTCGTGGTTTCGGCGCGCACCCCTGCGCGTTAACCCTTGACCCGAGCCTGACTGGCTCCACTATCCGTCACGCACGGACACGAAAGTGACCACTGCCGATCTCAATTAGGTCACATGAACGGTCGGTAAGTTTCGAAAACCGGACATATGAGACATAGCCAGACAGGTACCAAACGGACAGTCGTCATGAATGACGGACTGTCATGTTCGCTCAGCGGACACCCCACTGTGATAGGCGCTATTCCGTTTATACCCGCATCGACAACTTGGGGTGATTGAAAAAGTTCGCCCCCCTCTCCAGTGGAAAGGGGGGCGGAGCTTTCCGGCCAAAGGCCGATCAAACCGTCGGGATCACGCCTTCTTGGCGCGCGAAGCGGTGCGGCCGCGGTCCTTCTGGTCGAGGACGACCTTGCGGATGCGAACCGTTTCCGGGGTCACCTCGATGCACTCGTCCTCGCGGCAGAACTCCAGCGACTGCTCCAGCGAGAGCTTGCGCGGCGGGACGATCGACTCGGCGACGTCGGCGTTCGACGACCGCATGTTGGTGAGCTTCTTCTCCTTGGTGATGTTCACGTCCATGTCGTCGGAGCGCGAGTTCTCACCGACGATCATGCCCTCGTACACCTCGGTGCCCGGCTCGCAGAAGAGCACGCCGCGCTCCTGCAGGTTGGTCATCGCGAAGGCGGTGACCACGCCGGCCCGGTCGGCGACCAGCGAGCCGTTGTTGCGGGTGGTCAGCGTGCCGAACCACGGCTCGTGGCCCTCGTGGATCGAGTGGGCGATGCCGGTGCCGCGGGTGTTGGTGAGGAACTCGGTGCGGAAGCCGATCAGGCCGCGGGACGGCACGACGAACTCCATGCGGACCCAGCCCGAGCCGTGGTTGGACATGTTGTCCATCCGGCCCTTGCGGATGCCCATGAGCTGGGTGACGGCACCCATGTGCTCCTCGGGGACGTCCACGGTGAGGCGCTCGACCGGCTCGTGCGTCTTGCCGTTGACCTCCTTGGTGACCACCTGCGGCTTGCCGACGGTCAGCTCGAAGCCCTCGCGGCGCATGGTCTCGATCAGGATGGCCAGCGCCAGCTCACCGCGGCCCTGCACCTCCCAGGCGTCCGGGCGCTCGGTGTCCAGGACGCGCAGCGAGACGTTACCGATGAGCTCGCGGTCCAGGCGGTCCTTCACCTGGCGGGCGGTGACCTTGCGGTCCACCTTGGCGCCGGCCTTGGCGTCCGCGCCCTTGCCGCTGCCGCCACGGCCGACGAGCGGCGAGGTGTTGGTGCCGATGGTCATCGAGATGGCCGGCTCGTCCACCGTGATCAGCGGCAGCGCGATCGGGTTCTCCGGGTCGGCCAGGGTCTCGCCGATCATGATGTCGCCGATGCCGGCGACGGCGCAGATGTCACCGGGGCCGGCGACCTCGGCCGGCTTGCGGGTGAGCGCCTCGGTCATCAGCAGCTCGGAGATGCGGACGTTCTGGATCGAGCCGTCGCGCTTGATCCAGGCCACGGTCTGGCCCTTGCGCAGCTCGCCCTGCTCGACGCGCAGCAGCGCGATGCGGCCGAGGAAGTTGTCGGCGTCCAGGTTGGTGACGTGGGCCTGGAGCGGGGCGTCCTCGTCGTAGCTCGGGGCCGGGACGTGCTCCAGCAGGGTGGAGAAGAACGGCTCCAGGCTGGTGCTGTCGGCCGGGACGGTGCCGTTCTCCGGCTTCGTCAGCGACGCGACGCCGTCACGGGCGCAGGCGTAGACGATCGGGAACTCGATCTGGTCCTCGTCGGCGTCCAGGTCCAGGAAGAGGTCGTAGGTCTCGTTGATGACCTCGTCGATCCGGGAGTCCGGGCGGTCCGTCTTGTTGATGCAGAGGATGACGGGCAGACGGGCCGAGAGCGCCTTGCGGAGCACGAAGCGGGTCTGCGGCAGCGGGCCCTCGGAGGCGTCGACGAGGAGCACGACCGCGTCCACCATCGACAGACCGCGCTCGACCTCGCCACCGAAGTCGGCGTGGCCCGGGGTGTCGATGATGTTGATGGTGATCGGAGCGCCACCATCCTTGGGGTGGTACTTGACCGCGGTGTTCTTCGCGAGAATGGTGATGCCCTTCTCGCGCTCCAGGTCGTTCGAGTCCATCATGCGGTCGTCGAGGTGCTGGTGGGCCGCGAAGGCGCCGGCCTGCTTCAGCATGGCGTCGACCAGGGTGGTCTTGCCGTGGTCGACGTGGGCGACGATGGCGACGTTACGGATGTCGTTGCGCGTGGGCATGCCTAGCGGATTCTCCCGGAATCGTGGGTTACGGCGCCCGGCCGCGAGACGCGCACTTGCGGCCGCCGTCGGCCGCCGTCACCCGTTCGCCTGCTACTACCGGTCCACCCGCCGGGCATCTGGACACGCCCCGGCTTTCTCCTATGGTACGGGGAAGGGCGCACCGGGGCAGAAACGAGCCCGTCCGGCGGGATCAAGATCACAGCCGGGTCACGCCGGGCTACGGCGTCACGGCCCACCCGACGTCCTGGAAGCGCGGCCAGTCGAAGCCCCACACCCCGGCCCCGGCCACGCCCGAGCGGACGCCCACCAGCTCCGGCCGCTGGTAGAGCGGCACCGAGTGGCCGAGCTGCCAGATCCGGATGTCGGCCTCCTGGAGCAGGTCCAGACGGGTGGCCCGGTCGAGCTCGCCGGCCGCCCGGTCGAAGAGGCGGTCGATCTCCTCGGTGCCGCTGCGGGCGTAGTTGCTGCCCGGGTCGAGGGTGCCGTCGGGGTCGGGCCGGGGCTTGGCGTAGGCGGGCCGCTGCTCGCTCGCCGGACTGGGGCCGGCCGGCCAGGAGAACAGGGCGAGGTCGTAGTCGCCCACCGCGAGGTGGTGCTTGACGAAGGTGTCGGCGGGCGCGGTCACCGTCCGCAGGGCGACGCCCTGCTCGGCGAGGCCGGCGGTGAGGGCGTCGGCAGTGCGCTTGGCGGTCGCGGAGCCCGCCGGGACGAGCAGGTCGAGGGTGAGCGGCTTGCCGTCCTTGGCCCGCGTGCCGCCGCCGTCCGGCCGCTTCCACCCGGCCTCGTCGAAGAGCCGGGCGGCGTCGGCCGGGCCGGCGGCCGCGCTGTTGTCGCGGTAGCCGTCCTGGTCCCCCGCGAGGAGGTGGCTGCCCAGGGCGGCCGGGGCGACGCCGAGCGGGGTGAGGGCCGCGGCGGCGACCCGCCGCCGGTCGACGGCCCGGCCGAGCGCGAGGCGCAGCGCCGGGTCGGTGAGCGGGCCCCGGGCGGCGTTGAGGGTGAGCTGGGTGAGCGAGGCGGCGGCGGCCCGGTGCACGGTGATCCCGGGCAGCGACTCGGCCCGCCGCAGGGCGAGCGCGGCCGCCTCGGGCGCGGCGGCGGGCGGTGCGGCCGCGGGCGGTGCGGCCGCGGGCGGTGCGGCCGCGGGCGGTGCGGCCGCGGAGGGGCTCGCGGACGGCGCCGGGGGCACCGCCCGGTCCACCGCGGCGGTGACCGGGGCGATGTCCAGCAGGTCCTGGTCCAGGGCGTCGAGGCGCCGTTCGGGGGCCGCCGCGAGGAAGTCGATCCGGTCCGCCTTCGGCCGGTCGCCCCACCAGAGCGGGTTGCGCTCCAGCGTCACCCGTCCGTCCTCGGCGTCGTACCGGGACACCGTGTACGGCCCGGCGCCGAGGTGGCCCCCGCCCGCGAGCGCCTGGTTGAACGCCGCCGCGGTGGACGTCTCGGCGGCCGGGTACAGCGGTCCGAAGAGGGACGGCCAGTCGGCGCAGGGCCGCCGGAAGGTGACCTTGACCTCGTGCGGGTCGGCGCCCTGGCCGATCGAGTCGATGGCGTCGTACCCGGCCGGGTGCCCGCCCCGGTACGCCGGGTCGAGGCCGGAGAGCGCGGCCCGCTGGGCGATCAGGTCGGCGGCGGTCAGCGGGGTGCCGTCGCTCCAGACGGCGTGCGGGTTGAGCCGGTAGGTGACGACCTGCGGCCGCTGACCGGGCGGGGTGGACTCGGCGCCGGCCAGGTAGTCCGGGTCGGGGACGAGCCGGCCGTGCCCGTCGGGCCGGAAGAGCGACGGGTAGAGGGCGTGCGCGAGCAGCGCCGAGTCGGCGGTCGCGGCGGGCTGGTAGACGTTGAGCGTCGCGGGGACGCGGTCCACCGCCCAGCGCAGCGTCCCGCCGTCCCGGACGGCGGCGCGGTCGGCGGGCCGGACGTCCCCGGTGGCGGCGGTGGCCTCGGGGGCGGGCTCGGGGGCCGGGGGCCGGGCCGGGGCCGGGCGGTCGGAGCAGCCGCCGAGCACGGCGGCGAGCAGCAGCGCGGCGGCTGCGGCGGTGAGCTGGCGGACGCGCATGGCGGCCATCGAACGCCGACCGGCCGGTCGCACCCGCGCCGACACGGCGGGCCGCCGGGCGACTGCACCCGGACGGCCGATCCCCCGGACGCCTCAGAGCGCCAGCTCGAACCAGACGATCTTGCCCTTGGGCGTCCGCCGGCTGCCCCAGCGCTCGGCGAGCAGGCTGACGAGTTGCAGGCCGCGGCCGCCCTCGTCGGTCTCCTGCGCGCGGCGCTGCCGGGGCTGGGCGTAGCCGTCGTCCCAGACCTCGCAGACCATGCCGCGGTCGCGCAGCAGCCGCAGCCGGATCTCGCCCCGCCCGTGCTTGAGCGCGTTGGTGACCAGCTCGCTGACGAGCAGCTCGGTGGTGTCGACGAGCTCGTCCAGGCCGCGGGCGAGCAGCCAGCTGCAGGCGAGTTCGCGGGCCTTGGCGACGGACGTGGGCTCGGGCGGCAGGAACCAGTTGCCGACGCTGTCCTCGGGGAAGGCGTGCACCTTGGCCATCAGGAGGGCGATGTCGTCCTCGCCGTGGTGCGGGTTGAGCTCGCCGAGGACGTGGTCGCAGAGGTCCTCCAGGCCCTTGCCCTCGGCGGAGAGCGCGGTGCGGAAGGCCCGCAGGCCCTCGTCCAGCTGGTGCTTGCGGCTCTCCACGAGGCCGTCGGTGTACAGGCCGAGGACGGCGCCGTCGGGCAGGGTCAGCTCGACCTCCTCGAAGGGCTCGCCGCCGACGCCGAGCGGCAGGCCGGGCGGCACGTCGAGCATCCGGGCGGGCTCGCCGGGGCTGAGCAGGACCGGCGGCAGGTGGCCGGCGTTGGCGAACACGCAGCGCCGGGTGACGGCGTCGAAGACCGCGTAGACGCAGGTGGCCAGGTAGACCTCGCGGGCCTCCTCGTCGGCCGTCGAGGTGAGCCGCCCGTACGGGCTGGCCGGGCCGGCCGGTACGGAGTCGTCGCCGAGGCCGCGGGCGATCTCGTCGAGGGCGCCGAGCACCTCGGCGGGGTCGAGGTCGAGCATCGCGAGGGTGCGCACGGCGGTGCGCAGCTGGCCCATCGCGACGGCGGCGCGCAGGCCGCGGCCCATGACGTCGCCGATGACGAGCGCGGTGCGGTTGCCGGGCAGCGGGATGACGTCGAACCAGTCGCCGCCGACCTCGGTGTTGTTGTTGCTGGGCAGGTAGCGGCAGGCGATCTCCAGGCCGCTGGCGGCCGGGTTGCCGGGCGGCAGGAGGCTGCGCTGGAGGATCAGGGCCCGCTCGTGCTCGCGGCGGTAGAGCCGGGCGTTGTCGATGCAGACGGCGGCGCGGGCGACGAGCTCCTCCGCGATGGCGACGTCGCGGGCGTCGAAGGGCTCGCTGCCGATGGCGCGGGAGAGCTGGACGAGCCCGAGGACCTGGTCGCGGGCGACCAGCGGGACGATCAGCGTGGAGCGCAGCAGCGGGTCGGGCCCCGGCTCGGGGACGACGCTGCGGCCGGTGCGCAGGGCCCGGGCGTGCGGGGAGCGGCGCGGGTAGCAGAGCGTGCCGCCGGCCTCGGCGATGGGCAGGCCGGTGACCGAGCCGAGCACCGAGGAGGCGCCGCCGACGACGCTGGAGACGGCGACCCGGCGCAGCTCGCCGCTGCCGTCGGTGAGGACGGTGTCGCCGAGGCGCCCGGCGCTCGGGACGCTCTCGCCGGAGAGCAGCGCGGTGTACAGGTCGACGGTCGCGAGGTCGCAGAACGGCGGGACGACGACGTCCAGCAGCTCCTTGGCGGTGGTCTCCAGGTCGAGGGTGGAGCCGATGTGCGCGCTGGCCTCGTTGAGCAGCGCGAGGTTGCGGCGCACGCCGTCGGCCTCGCGCTCGGCGACGTGCCGGCTGGTGACGTCGGAGACCTGCCCGGCGACGCCGATGGGCTGGCCCGCGGCGCCGTTGAGGCGGTAGAGCGACACGGCCCAGAGCCGGTTGCCCTCGCGGGTGGGGACGACGCCGTGGAAGCGCAGGTCGAACACGGGCTCACCGGTGGCGAGCACTTTGCGCAGGGCGGCGCTCAGCCGGTCGGCCTCGGAGGGCGGGAAGAGGTCGTGCGGGGTGAGGCCTTCGAGGTCGACCGGGGCGAGGCCCATGCCGGAGGCGAAGGCGTCGTTGACGCGCTGCAGGCGCAGCCGGTCGTCGAACAGGACGAAGCCGGTCGGGGTCTGGCCGAAAACCGCCTCCGAGGCGGCGAGATCGGTCTCCACGCGGCGCAGCCGGCCGAGGTCGACGGCGAGACAGGTGGCGCCGGCGGGCAGGGCGGTGTCCGGCATCAGGTACAGCTCGGCCAGGCCCTCGCCGCCGGCGGCGTCGAGGTACGGGGTGGTGCCGGTCCACTCCTCGCCGCCGAGGGTGCGCTCCAGCCGGGCGCGGCCGCGCTGCCAGAGCTCGCGCGGGACGAACGTGGTGATCGGGTCGGCGCCGACCGCGTCGGTGGCGGGGACGCCGAAGAACTCGGCGGCGCGCTCGCTCCACTGGCTGATCCGCCCGTCGGGGCCGATCGCGAAGGTGGCGACCCGGATGTAGTCGTAGACCGAGCCGGCGCCCGCGTGGGTGCCGACGTGGGCGGCGGCGCCGTGCCGGCCCTCGGCCGCGGCGGCCGCGCGGGCCGTCACCGGGGCGGGCAGGTGCGGTGAACCGGCCTGCCCGGGCACGGCGGCATGACCGCTGCTGCTCGGCGCGTTCCGCGCCGGGGTGCTGTTCAACGGACCGACCCCTCCAACCCGCGACCGTCCGGATGTCGAGAAGACCGAGTATTCATCATCGAGGGGTGCGTTCACACGCCCTCAACATCACAACATCAGATCGGGCGAAGGTTTTTGTCCTACCGCCCGCGCAACCACAATGCCACGCCCGCGCCCCCTGCCGGAGTGCACGCTCCCCCTGGCCGCCAGGTGGCATATGCAGCTCCGTTCTACTCGCGTCCCGCTGGTCCTCCGCGCCGGCTCACGCCCTCGCCCGCCGCACGCCTCACGGCTCGTCGGGCTCATTACCCGGGAGCGCCTGCTCGAACCAGACGACCTTGCCGATGCCCTCGGCCCTGGCGCCCCAGCGCAGCGCGAGCCGGCGGACCAGCTCCAGGCCCCGGCCGCCCTCGTCCGCCTCGGCCGCGTGCCGCTCGCGGGGCGGGTCGGGAAGCGGGTCGGAGATCTCCACCAGCAGCGTCTCGCCGAGCGTCAGCCGGACCCCGATCGGGGCGCTGGCGTACCGGACGGCGTTCGTGACGAGCTCGCTGACCAGCAGCTCCGCGATGTCGGTCAGCGCCTCGACGCCCCACTCGGCGAGCGTGGAGCGCACCAGCCGCCGGGCCCGGGAGACGGCGGTGGGCTCGGCCGGCAGCGTCCAGCCGGCCGTCGGGGTGCCGGCCTGGCCGTGACCGAGCCGGGCCAGCAGCAGCGCGACGTCGTCCGGCTCGCGCCCCTGCTCCATGGTGTCGAGCACGGCCTCGCAGGCGGCCTGGATGGACGCGTGCGGCTCCTGGAGGACGGTGACCAGCCGGCCGAGGCCGACGTCCAGGTCCTTGTCCCTGGACTCGACCAGGCCGTCGGTGCACAGCGCGAGCAGGCTGCCCTCGGGGATCTTCAGTTCGACCGACTCGAACGGGACGCCCCCGACGCCGAGCGGGGCGCCGGAGGGCAGGTCGAGGATCCGGCCGGTGCCGCCGGGCAGCGGGCCGCCGGTGCGGGTCGGCTCCTCGGTCTCCTGGCCGGGCACCACGAGCACCGGGGGGATGTGCCCGGCCTTGGCGACGGTCAGCCGGGCCGTGCCGGGGTCGAAGACGGCGTAGACGCAGGTCGCGAGCAGCGCCTCGTCCGGCCCCTGGGCGAGGTCGTCGGCGAGCTCGTGGACGTGCCGCAGCAGCACGTCCGGCGGCAGGTCGAGGGCGGCGAGCACCCGGACGGCGGTGCGCAGTCGGCCCATGGTCGCGGCGGCGCGCAGGCCGTGGCCCATGACGTCGCCGACGACCAGCGCGGTGCGGTCGCCGGGCAGCGGGATGACGTCGAACCAGTCGCCGCCGACCTCGGTGCCGCTGGAGCCGGGCACGTAGCGGTAGGCGACCTCGACGCCGGTGGGCTGCGGGACCTGCTGCGGGAGCAGGGTGCGCTGGAGGGTGAGCGCGGCGGTGCGCTCGCGGGCGTAGAGGCGGGCGTTGTCGAGGGAGCTGCCGGCCCGGTCGGCGAGTTCGACGGTGAAGGCGAGGTCGTCCCGGTCGAAGCCCTCGCGGTAGCCGGCCCGGCTGACCAGCAGCAGGCCGATCACGATGCCGCGGGCGCGCAGCGGGACGACGAGCATCGAGTGCACGCCGAGGTCGTGCGCGGCCTGCATCTTCGGGTCGCCCGGGTAGGTGACGTCGTTCAGCTGGTCGGCGCCGGAGAGCAGCTCGGGCACGCCGGTGCGCAGCACCCGGCCGCAGGCGGAGTCCTCGGCGAAGGTGATCCGGGCGCCGCGGCGCAGCATCACGTCGACCTCGGGGCCGTCCTGGACGGAGGCGGTGCCGAGCTGGAGCAGCGAGGTGCGCCGGTCGTGGCCGTGCCGGGGCAGGTCGTCGCCGTGGGCGACGGCCTGCAGCAGGATCACCGCGGAGTGGTCGGTGAGCCGGGGGACGACGGAGCCGGCCAGCTCCTGGGCGATCCGGGCGGCGTCGAGGAGGTCGCCGACCCGCGAGCCGAACTCGTTGAGCAGGGAGAGCCGGCGCCGGGCGTGCTCGACCTTGGCGACGGCCCGGTAGCGCTCGGTGACGTCCATGACGGTGCCGGAGATGCCGAGCACCCGGCCGGAGCGGTCGGTCATCCGGCTGTAGGAGATCGAGCGGTAGCCGGAGCGGGCGGTGACCGGCGAGGCGAGGGTGACGTCGATGACCGGCTCGCCGGTGGCCAGCACCTGGCGCTGGATGGCGGTGATCTCGTCGGCGGCCCGCTCGGGCAGGGTCTCGCCGGTGGTGCGGCCGACGTGGTCGTCGGTGGCGACGCCGTTCATCTCGGCGAGGGTCTGGTTGACGGCGGTGTAGCGCAGGTCGGTGTCGAGGACGGCGATGCCGAGCGGGGACTGCTCGAACAGCGCGTCACGCACCGCGAGGTCGCGCTCGACGGCCCGGACGGCGGCCGCCTCGGCCAGGTTGACCTGGAGGAACGGGGTGCCGTCGCCGTCCACCAGCAGCGAGATCCGGGCGTCCACGGCGACCGGCACGCCGTCCCGGTCGCGCAGTTCGGCGGGCCCGGCCCAGCGGCCGTTGCGCAGGGTGTCCCGGATGGCGGCCTGGATCCGGGCGACCTGGTCGTGGTCGGGGATGAGCTCGTCGATCCGGCGGCCGACCAGCAGCTCGTTCGGCCAGCCGAGCAGCTCCTCGGCGGCGGGGCTCCAGAGCACCACGCGGCCGGCCGTGTCGAGGATCGCGATGGCGACCTTGAGCATGTCGAGCAGACTGCCCTCGGCCGGGCTGCCGGCCCCGCCCGGCGGCTCGGTGGGCCCGCCGGGGAACGGGCGGGCGGGCCGGCTGCGCAGGCCCGGGGCGGGGACGTCGAGGGTCGGCGCGGGCCGCGGGGTGCCGGCCTCGGCACCGCCCGGGGCGGCCTCGGTGACGGCGGCGGGCCCGCGGCCCC
>NZ_JBHWGD010000021.1:0-114465 GCF_042733235.1 Kitasatospora sp. NPDC059722 | reverse complement strand
ACACCCACACCACCCCCCCACACACCTCGTTCCAGAAGACGACGTCATCCGCGAGATCCTTGAGTCTCGGGGGCTGGGAGTTGTGAAAAACAGCCAGATCCTCGAGCTCGTCGGCGGCGCCGCGCCGCGCGACGCCGCCGGGGCCCTCGCCGACCGTTCGAAGCTGGTCAGCACCGCCGATCCGGCGACCGCCGCCGAGCTCGGCGGCCGCTACGTCACGCGGTCCACCACCTCCGAAAGCCTCGCCGCCCTGGCCGCCCTCGTCGCGGCCGGCGAGCTGGCCGTGCACATCACCGCCCGCTACCCGCTGGCCCACGCCGCCGAGGCGCTCGCCCTCGTCGAGTCCGGGCATGCGAAAGGCAAGCTCGTCCTCGAAGTCTCCTGAAAGCAAGCAGAATTGACGAACCATCATCGAAATCGCCAATGCAGGAACAGCCAGAGAGAAGCACATGAAGCAGAACTCCGCCACGATCGGCGCCCCCTGCTGGGTCGAGCTGGGCACCTCCGACCCCGCCGCCGCCCAGTCCTTCTACGGCGAGCTGTTCGGCTGGCGCGCCGAGACCGACGTGCGGCCCGAGGCCGGCGGCTACACGCAGATGTTCCTCGGCGACGCGCCGGCCGCCGCCGTCACCCCGCTCTACGCGCCGCAGCAGCCGACGGCCTGGACGGTGTCCTTCGCGGTCGCCGACGCCGACGAGACCGTCGCGACGATCAAGGCGCGCGGCGGAAGGGCGCTGATGGAGCCCGCCGACGTGTTCGACCTCGGCCGGTTCGCCGTCGTCTCCGACACCTCCGGTGCGGTCTTCACCCTCTGGCAGGCCCGCGCCTTCCAGGGCGCGGGCGTGTTCAACGAGCCCGGCGCGCTCGGCTGGGTGGAGCTGGCCACCCGGGACGCGGAGAGCGCGACCGCCTTCTACCCCGCGGTGTTCGGCTGGTCGGTCACCGCGTCCCCGCAGTACACCCAATGGGGCCTGGCCGGCGCGGACTTCGGCGGCATGATGGTGATGGACGAGCGCTTCCCGCCGCAGGTCCCGGCGCACTGGCTGCCGTACTTCGCGGTCGCGGACGTCGACAACACCGTCACCCGGGCGAACGGCCTCGGCGCCGATGTGCTGATGCCCGCGACGGACGTCCCGGACGGCCCGCGCATCGGCGTCCTGCGCGACGCCCAGGGAGCGGTGTTCGGCGTCTACCGCGCCGGCGACGAGGGCTGACCGTCCCCGGACTCCCCGCCGGACACCAGTGCCCGCGCCGCGCGCCGTCCCCGCCACACCACGGCCGCCGCCCCCGCCGTCACGAGCACGGCCGCCAGCGGTACCACGTCACCGACGCGGTCGTACCAGGTCAGCGTGTCGGGTGCGGTGAGCGGCAGCCGCACGGTCAGCGCCCCGGTGCCGTCGGTGCCGAGCCGCGCGAGCTCGCGCCCCTGCGCGTCGAAGGCCGCCGAGACCCCCGTCAGCGAGGCCTGCACGGCCGGACGGCCGGTCTCGGCGGCCCGGATCGCCGCGAGCGAGACGTGCTGCGCGGGCGCCCACGTGTGCTGGAACGTCGACGTGGACGACTGGTAGACCAGCACCCGGGCCCCGTCGCGCGCCGCCGTCCGCGCCATGTCGGGGAACGCCGACTCGAAGCAGACCAGTGCCCCGACCGGCAGCGCGCCGCCCGCCCGGTCGGTGGCCGGCAGCACGTGGAACGAGGTGCCGGGCGCCCGGTTCTCGCCCGCCGCCCGGCTGACGCCCGCGATCCACCCGAGCACCGGCCGCAGCGGGATGTACTCGCCGAACGGCACCAGCCGGATCTTGCGGTAGCGGTCCACGACGCCCGCGGGGGAGACCAGGACGGCGTCCTTCGAGATCCGCCCGTCGGCCTTGCGCGCGTCCTCCCCGGCGATGACCTGCGCGCCGGTGGCGGCGGACAGTTCGCGCAGCCGGTCCAGCGCGACCCGGTCGCGGTCCAGGTCGGACGTGGTGCTGCTCTCGCCCCAGACGACCAGGTCCACCGGCCGCCCGCCGAGCTCCGCCGTGGCCCGGGCGCTCGCGTCGAACCGGGCCTGCGGGTCGTCGACGATCCCCGGCTGGACGAGCGCCACCGTCACCGCCCCCGCCCGCACGGGCGCGTCGCGCAGCGCGAACAGGAGCGGCCCGGCCACCAGCATCAGGACGGCGGTCAGCGCCGCGACGGCCCGCGGCCGCCAGGGGGCGGCCGTGAGCACGACCAGCACCCCCGTGTTGACCGCCACCACCGCCGCGCTGACCAGCCAGATCCCGCCCGCCGACGCCAGCGCGAGGACCGCCGGGTGCTGCCACTGGGTGGCACCGAGCAGCGCCCACGGCCCGCCCAGCGCGTGCCAGGAGCGCGCGTACTCGGTGGTCAGCCACAGCGCGGGGACGACGGCCACGGCGAGCAGCGCCCGGCGGGCCGTCAGCGGCGGGCGCAGCAGCCGGTGCACGCCGAGGCCGACGACGGCCTGCAGCGCCCCGAACAGGACGGCGAGCACCGGCAGACCCGGTCCGATCGAGGGGACCAGCCAGTACATCGCCGTCAGGATGAAACCGGCGCCGAACCACCACCCGCGCACCGCCGCCTCCCGCCCCGACGGCGCCCGCTGCATCAGCAGCAGTCCGGGCACCAGTGCGACCCACGCCAGCCACGCGAGCCCCAGGGGCGGGAACGCGAGCACCGGCAGCGCCCCGGCCGCCAGCGCCCCGAGGCGCGCCCGGTACCGGTGGGCGGGCCGCGGCGGGCCGGCACCGGCCGGGTCGCCCCGGTGGCGGGCGAAGGGCGTGGGGGAGACGGGACGGCTGAGGGCGAGGCGTCGCGACATGCCCCGTATTGTCCGCTCGGGCGCATGATGTCACCAGTGTTCACGTCACCCGGATGGATGACGTGAACACCACGTTTGGAACACCCGAACGACCGGCCGGCGCCGGTGCCCCGGCCCACACCGGGGTGCCCCGGCCCTCGCCGCCCTCCGGGCCCCTTGACCCTCCAGGTGCCAGGTGCCGCTTAACCCTCCAGGTCCCCCTCGCCCTCCAGGTCCCCCTCGGTCTCCAGGAACGCGGCCTGCAACTGCTCGATCAGCTCCGGGTCCGGCTTCTCCCACAGGCCGCGGCTCGCCGCCTCCAGGAGGCGCTCGCTGATCCCGTGCAGCGCCCACGGGTTGGCGCCGGCGAGGAACTCCCGGTTGACCGGGTCCAGCACGTACTCCTGGGTCAGCTTCTCGTACATCCAGTCCGCGACCACGCCCGTCGTGGCGTCGTAGCCGAACAGGTAGTCGACGGTGGCGGCCATCTCGAACGCGCCCTTGTAGCCGTGGCGGCGCATCGCCTCGATCCAGCGCGGGTTGACCACCCGGGCGCGGAAGACGCGGGCGGCCTCCTCGGTGAGCGTCCTGGTGCGGACGGTCTCCGGGCGGGTCGAGTCGCCGATGTAGGCGGTCGGTGCCTTGCCGGTGAGGGCGCGGACGGTGGCGACCATGCCGCCGTGGTACTGGAAGTAGTCGTCCGAGTCGGCGATGTCGTGCTCGCGGGTGTCGGTGTTCTTCGCGGCGACGGTGATCCGCTTGTAGGCGGTCTCCATCTCCTCGCGCGCCGGGCGTCCGTCGAGACCGCGCCCGTACGCGTAGCCGCCCCACACCGTGTAGACCTCGGCGAGGTCGGCGTCGGTGCGCCAGTCGCGGCTGTCGATCAGCTGGAGCAGGCCCGCGCCGTAGGTGCCGGGGCGGGAGCCGAAGACGCGGACGGTGGCCTTGCGCTCGTCCCCGTGGACGGCGAGGTCGGCCTGCACGTGGGCGCGGACGAAGTTGTCCTCCGCCGGTTCCTCCTGGGCGGCGGCCAGGCGCACGGCGTCGTCGAGCAGGGCGACGACGTGCGGGAACGCGTCGCGGAAGAAGCCCGAGATGCGCAGCGTGACGTCGATGCGCGGGCGGCCGAGCTCCTCCAGCGGGATCGGCTCCAGGCCGGTCACGCGGCGCGAGGCGTCGTCCCAGACCGGGCGGACGCCGAGCAGGGCGAAGGCCTCGGCGATGTCGTCGCCGGCGGTGCGCATCGCGCTGGTGCCCCACAGCGAGAGCCCGACGGAGGGCGGGCAGGCGCCGTCGTTGTCGGCCCGGTAGCGCTCGACCAGCGAGGCGGCGAGGGCCTGGCCGGTCTCCCAGGCGAGCTTGCTGGGCACGGCCTTGGGATCGACGGAGTAGAAGTTGCGGCCGGTGGGCAGCACGTTGACCAGGCCGCGCAGCGGGGAGCCGGAGGGCCCGGCCGGGACGAAGCCGCCCTGGAGCGCGTGCAGGACGGCGTCCAGCTCGTCGGTCGTGGCGGCCAGGCGCGGCACCACCTGGGTGGCGGCGAACGCGAGCACCTCGCGGACGGCCTCCGGGTGCCCGGCGGCGACCTTCTCCACCGCCTCGGGCGCCCAGTCCTCGGCCTCCATGGCCTCGACCAGGGCACGGGCCCGGGCCTCGGCCGCGTCGGTGGCGCCCAGCGTGAGCGCGGCCTCGTCCAGGCCGAGCGCCTCGCGCAGACCGGGCAGGGCGCTGACGCCGCCCCAGATCTGGCGGGCGCGCAGGATGGCGAGCACGATGTTGACGCGGTCGGTGCCGGCCGGGGCCTGGCCGAGTACGTGCAGGCCGTCGCGGATCTGGGCGTCCTTGACCTCGCACAGCCAGCCGTCGACGTGCAGCAGGAAGTCGTCGAAGCCGTCGTCCTCGGGGCGCTCGTCGAGGCCGAGGTCGTGGTCGAGCTTGGCGGCCTGGATGAGGGTCCAGATCTGGGCGCGGATCGCGGGCAGCTTGGCCGGGTCCATCGCGGCGATGTTGGAGTGCTCGTCGAGGAGCTGCTCCAGGCGGGCGATGTCGCCGTAGGAGTCGGCACGGGCCATCGGCGGCACGAGGTGGTCGACCAGGGTGGCGTGGGCGCGGCGCTTGGCCTGGGTGCCCTCGCCCGGGTCGTTGACCAGGAACGGGTAGACGAGCGGGAGGTCGCCGAGGACGGCGTCGGGGCCGCACTCGGCGGACAGCGCGGCGGTCTTGCCGGGCAGCCACTCCAGGTTGCCGTGCTTGCCGAGGTGGATGACGGCGTGGGCGCCGAAGCCGCCGTCCTCCTGGGCGGCCTGGATCCAGCGGTAGGCGGCGAGGTAGTGGTGGCTCGGCGGCAGGTCGGGGTCGTGGTAGATCGCGACCGGGTTCTCGCCGAAGCCGCGCGGCGGCTGGATGAGGACGAGCAGGTTCCCGGAGCGGATCGCGGCGAGCACGATGTCGCCGTCGGGGTTCTGCGAGCGGTCGACGTACAGCTCGCCGGGGGCCGGGCCCCAGTGCTCCTCGACCCGCTCGCGCAGGCCCTGCGGGAGGGTGGCGTACCAGCGGCGGTAGTCGGCGGCGGGGATGCGGACCGGGTTGCGGGCCAGCTGGTCCTCGGTGAGCCAGTCCTGGTCGTAGCCGCCGGCGGCGATCAGGGCGTGGATGATCGCGTCGCCCTCGTGGCCGTCCTCGGCGCCGTCGTCCAGGCCGGGCAGGTCGTTCCCGAGGTCCATGCCCTCCTCGCGCAGCCGGTGCAGCAGCCGGACGGCGCTGGCCGGGGTGTCCAGGCCGACGGCGTTGCCGACGCGGGCGTGCTTGGTCGGGTACGCGGACAGCACGAGCGCGAGGCGGCGCTCGGCGGCCGGGACGTGCCGCAGGCGGGCGTGCTTGACGGCGGTGCCGGCGACGCGGGCGGCGCGCTCCGGGTCGGCGGCGTAGACGGTGAGGCCGTCCTCGTCGAACTCCTTGAAGGAGAACGGGACGCTGATCAGACGGCCGTCGAACTCCGGCACGGCGATCTGCGTCGCGGTGTCCAGCGGGGACAGGCCGTCGTCGCTGGCCTCCCACTGGGCGCGCGACCAGGTGAGGCACAGCGCCTGGAGGATCGGGCGGTCCAGCGCGGCGAGCGCGCCCGCGTCCCAGGCCTCCTCGTCGCCGCCGGCCTGGGCGTCGGCGGGGCGGGTGCCGCCGGCGGCGAGCACGGTGGTGACGATCGCGTCGGCCTCGCCGAGGGCGGCCAGCAGCTCGGGCTCGGCGCCGCGCAGCGAGGCGCAGTAGTAGGCCTCCGCACGGGCGCCCTTGTCCTCGATCGCCCGGCACAGGGTCTCGACGAAGGCGGTGTTCCCGCTCATGTGGTGGGCGCGGTAGTAGAGCACGGCGACCGTCGGGCGGGCGTCGTCGCCGTCGCCGTCGCCGTTGCCGTCGCCGGCGGTGGTCGCGGTCGCGGCCTCGCGCTCCAGCGGACCCCAGGCCGGGGCGGAGGCGGGCGGGGCGAAGCCGTGGCCGGTGAGCAGCACGGTGTCGGAGAGGAACGCGCCCAGCTCGGCCAGGTTGGCCGCGCCGCCGTGGGCGAGGTAGGCGTGCGCCTCGGCGGCGATGCCGGCCGGGACGGTGGACAGCTCCATCAGCTGGGCGTCGGGGGCCTGTTCGCCGGTCAGGACGATCACCGGGCGCGGGCCCGCCAGCAGCGCGTCGAGGCCCTCCTGCCAGGCGCGGCGCCCGCCGAGCAGGCGGACCACCACGAGCTCGGTGCCGTCCAGCAGCTCCGGCAGGTCCTCGGGGGACAGCCGGGCGGGGTTGCCGAGCCGGTACGGGACGGGGCCGGCCGAGGCGCGGGCGCTGAGCAGGTCGGTGTCGGACGTCGACAGCAGCAGGATCATGCGTAGGCCCTCCCGGCCTCGGTGGTGGCCGGGGCGGCCGAAACGGCGGCGGCCCGGACGGCCTCGGTGGTGGCCGGGGACGCGGGCGCGGGCATGCGACAGCGGTGGTGCATTTCTGCCTTCCTCGGGGTCCGCGCCCCGGGCCGGTGGAGGACGGCGGGAGTTCCTGGCTCCCGCGGCCACCGGGTGTCCCGGTGAGCCGCGGTCACAGTGGCGGGACCGCACCGGGCTTGCACCGGTTTCCTCCCCTGCGCCGTCGCTGGCGTCGGGCGGTCCGCGGGGACCGCCCGCCAGCATCGTACGGGGTGTGGCTGACCTGGGGGAGAGCGAGTTTCGACCTGCCCGGTGTCGGTGCGGGCGCGGGGGAGGTGCGGGGACGGCGTGGGGACGGGGTGGCCGTGGGGGTGCGGCGAGGGGGTTGCGGGGGTAGCGGGGGTGCGGCGGGGGCGTGCGGTCGGGCGTGGGCGGCGCGTGCCGGGGTGTGCGGTGGCAGGGCGAGCGTGAGGCGCGCACCGGGAGCCGGAGTGTGATCCCGAGTGTGATCCCGAGTGTGATGCAGCGGACGGAGGCAACCGATCGGATCATCTGTATGCTCGCCGCCATGCCACCGACACCCGACGCCACCCCGCCGGGCGCCGCGGTGCCCGACCGGGGGCGCGCGGACGCCTGTCCAGGGGCGCTTCGTCTGCATGCGGCCGACGACGGCGCCCTGGCCCGGGTCCGCCTGCCCGGCGGCCTCCTGACGGCTCGTCAGGCGCTCGCGCTGGCCGACGCGGCTGAGGCCCTCGGCGACGGCACACTGGAGACCACCTCCCGCGGCAACGTCCAACTCCGGGGCCTGGCTCCGCACTGCGCGGCGGACCTCGCCGAACGGCTGCGCGCCGTCGGGCTGCTGCCCTCCGACACCCACGAGCGGGTGCGCAACATCGTCGCCTCGCCGCTCGCCGGCCTCGACGCCCGACCGGCCGCCGACGTGCAGGCCTGGGTGCGGGAACTGGACGCGCGGCTGTGCGCGAGCGACTGGGCGGCCGGACTCTCCGGCAAGTTCCTGTTCGCGCTGGACGACGGCCGCGGCGACGTCGCCGCGCTCGACGCCGATGTGACATTGATCGCAGGCCCGGACGGCCGCCGCCTGCTGCGCCTCGGGCGCGACGCCTTCGGACACCCGGTCGAGGCCGGGCGGGAAGTGACGGCCGTGCTGGATGCGGCCCGGTCCTTCCTGGACGCGCTGCGCGCGGGCGGACGCAAGGCCTGGCACCTGCGCGAAGTCCCGGACCTGCTGCCGGCCGGCACCGTGCCGCTGCCCGCGCTCGCCGGGACCGCCCCCGACGTCGGCACGCTGCCCGGCGGACTGTCGGTGGGCCTGCGCTTCGGACGGGCGAGCGCGGCGCAGTGGCGCGCGCTGGTCGCGGCCTCCGCCGGTGAACTGCGCCTGACGCCCTGGCGCGGAGCCGTCCTGCCGGGGGCCCCGGCCCAGCGGCTGGCCGGCCTCGCCGAGGCCGGGTTCCGGACGCTGCCCGGCTCGCCCTGGGAGCGGGCCTCCGCCTGCACCGGGCTGCCCGGGTGCGCCAAGTCGCTCGCCGACGTGCGGGCGGACGCGGCGCGGGCCCTGGACGCGGCGGCCGCCGGCGGGCTGCCCGTGCACTGGTCGGGCTGTGAACGGCGCTGCGGCCACCCGGCCGGGCGGTGGGTGGACGTGCTCGCCACCGGGCAGGGCTACCGGGTGACGGTGAACGGCCCGGCGGTCGGCGCGGACGCGCGGGCTTCCGCTTTGGATGTTTCCGTCGTGGATGTTTCCGCGAGGGAGGGTTCTGCGATGGAGGCTTCCGCCGTGGAGGTTCCCGCCGTGGACGTTTCCGCGATGGAGGTTTCCGCCGTGGATGTGACGAACGAGGAGATGGCCGAGGCGGTCGCCGAGGCCAGGAGGACCACGAAGTGATCGAGTACGAGAAGGACGGCGCGTCCATCTACCGCCAGTCCTTTGCCACCATCCGCGCGGAGGCCGACCTGGCCGCCCTGCCGGCGGACGTCTCCCAGGTCGCGGTGCGGATGATCCACGCCTGCGGGATGGTCGACCTGGTCGAGGACCTGGTGTACTCGCCCGGCGTGGTCGCCTCCGCGCGCGCCGCGCTGCACGCCGGTGCGCCGATCCTGTGCGACGTCAACATGGTCGCGAGCGGCGTGACCCGCAAGCGGCTGCCGGCCGACAACGAGGTCGTCTGCACCCTCACCGACCCGTCGGTCCCCGAACTGGCGCGCACGATGGGCAACACCCGCAGCGCCGCCGCCATGGAGCTGTGGCTGCCCCGCCTGGAAGGAGCCGTGGTGGCCGTCGGTAACGCGCCGACCTCGCTCTTCCGGCTCCTGGAGATGATCGAGGCGGGCGCACCGCGCCCGGCCGCGGTGATCGGCGTGCCGGTCGGCTTCATCGGCGCCGCCGAGTCCAAGCAGGCCCTGGCCGAGCACCCGTCCGGCCTGGAGCACCTGGTGGTGCGCGGCCGCCGCGGTGGCAGCGCGATGGCCGCCGCCGCCATCAACGCGATTGCGAGCGAAGAAGAGTGACGGACCGTCAGAACCGTCAGAACGTTGCCTCGACCGGACGGCTCTACGGAGTCGGGCTCGGGCCGGGCGACCCGTCGCTGGTGACCGTCCGCGCCGCCGAACTCATCGGCAAGGCCGACGTCGTGGCGTACCATAGCGCCCGGCACGGGCGGTCCATCGCGCGCTCGATCGCCGAGCGGTACCTGACGGGTGGTCAGATCGAGGAGAAGCTGGTCTACCCGATCACGGTCGAGACCACCGACCACCCGGGCGGCTACCGGGGCGCGCTGGACGACTTCTACGAGGAGGCCGCCGCCCGGCTGGCCGCCCACCTGGACGCCGGGCGCGACGTCGTCGTGCTCGCCGAGGGCGACCCGCTGTTCTACGGCTCCTACCAGCACATGCACAAGCGGCTCGCGCACCGCTACCCGACCGAGGTGGTGCCGGGCGTGACCTCCGTCAGCGCGGCGGCCGCCCGGCTCGGCCAGCCGTTGACGGAGGCCGAGGAGACCCTGACGGTCATCCCCGGCACGCTGCCCGAGGAGGAGCTGGCGGCGCGGATCGCGGCCGCGGACTCGGCCGTGATCATGAAGCTCGGGCGCACCTTCCCGGCCGTCCGCCGCGCGCTGGAGCGGGCGGGCCGACTGGAGGACGCGCAGTACGTCGAGCGCGCGTTCATGGAGGGGGAGCGGATCGCGCCCCTCGCCGAGATCGACGGGGAGACGGTGCCGTACTTCTCGGTGGCGGTCCTGCCGAGCAAGGTCGCCCCGCTGGAGCCGGTCGTGCGGACGGCGGAGGGGGCCGGCAGCGTGACCGTCGTCGGCACCGGGCCGGCCGGGCCGCTGTGGCTCACCCCGGAGGCGCGCGGCGCGCTGGCCGAGGCCACCGACCTGGTCGGCTACACCACCTACCTGGCCCGGGTGCCGGAGCGGCCGGGGCAGGTGCGGCACGGCTCGGACAACAAGGTGGAGTCCGAGCGCGCCGAGTTCGCCCTCGACCTGGCCCGGCGCGGACGGCGGGTCTGCGTGGTGTCCTCGGGCGACCCGGGCGTCTTCGCGATGGCGACGGCGGTGCTGGAGGTCGCCTGCGAGGAGGCCTACCGGGACGTGCCGGTGCGGGTCCTGCCCGGCATGACCGCGGCGCACGCGGCCGCGTCCCGGGCGGGTGCCCCGTTGGGGCACGACTACGCGGTCGTCTCGCTGTCGGACCGGCTGAAGCCGTGGGACGCGGTCGCCCGCCGCCTGCGCGCGGCGGCGGAGGCGGACCTGGTGCTCGCGCTGTACAACCCGGGGTCCAAGTCGCGGACGACGCAGGTCGGCCTGGCCCGGGACCTCCTCCTGGAGTACCGCGCGCCGGAGACGCCCGTCGTGATGGCGCGCGATGTCGGCGGCCCGACCGAGCGGGTCCGGATCGTGCGGCTCGGCGAGCTGGACCCGGCGCTCGTCGACATGCGGACGATCCTGCTGATCGGCTCCTCGCAGACGCGGGCCGTCGAGCGCGGGGCCGGCGTCGAGGTCGTCTGGACGCCGCGGCGGTACCCGGAGTAGCGGAGAACGGCTGACAGATAACAGCTGACAGATTTCGTTATCTGTCAGCTGTTATCTGTTACTCGTCAGCCGTCAGCCGTCAGCCGCTGACCGTCAGCCGCTGACCGCCGGCCGCTGACCGCCGGCCGCCCCAGTCACCGAGTCGGCTTGGTGATCAGCAGCTCCGTGTTGTGGTCCTGCCCCGCGCCGAGCAGCGCGGCCGGCCGCCCGTACGGGTCGTTGTAGGACAGCTCGCGGTAGAGCGCGGCCAGGTTCGCGTCCGACGTGCTGCCGAAGTCCGTCCCGTACGGGGCGTCGGACTCGATCAGCGTCGTGAACAGGGAGAGCGTGCCGTCCCCGTTGTCCGCGATCTCGATGATCCGGCCGTGCTGCGGGTAGTCGATGTGGGAGGCGGTGTTGATCTCCCAGAACGCGCGCTCCGGCACCGCGTGCCCGTGCGCCGTGATCTGGTTCCTGTGGGTGTGCCCGTTCACCCACGCGACGACGTTGGGGTAGCGCTGGAGCAGCGCCACCAGTTCGTTGCCGTCGTGCCGCTTCTCGAAGATGTTGCGCGGGTCGGGCAGCAGGTTGCCCATGGTGCCGCTGGTGTGGTGGCTGAAGATCAGGATCAGGTCGTCGGCGCTGCCGCCCGTCACCTTGCGCCCGTTGCCGTCGTACCAGTGCCCGCTGTGCGCCTTCAGCTGCTGCTCCAGCCAGCGCAGTTGGGCGGTGCCGATCGAACCGTCCGCGAATCCGGCCTGGTTGGTGGTGTCCAGGCTGATGCCGAGGACCTTCTCCGAGATGCGGAAGGTGTAGAAGAGCTTGCCGCTGTTCACCATGTCCGAGGTGAAGCCGTGCCCGTGCGGGCCCGCGCCGGTGACCGCCGGGTCGAGGTGGGCCTTCGCGAACTCCTTGAGCGTGAACGGCCGTCGGCGCTCGTCGGGGGTGATCTCGCGCACCGCGTCGCCGGTCGCCAGCAGCTTGCCGAGCAGCAGCGCGGCGCTCGCCGGGTCGTGCCGCAGGGCCTCCGTCAGCCGGCCGGCCTCGGCGTTGTCGCAGCCCTCCAGCTTGTACCGGCCGGTGTAGAGGTCGTTCAGCAGGCCGAGGTCCGGGAGCGAACCCTCAAGGCTGTCGTCGTGGTTGCCGACCGTCGTGTACCAGGGCGTGCGCAGGCCGGGGGCGTCGAAGGGGCGGCCGGCGGCCGACAGGAAGCCGGGTATCTGCGGGAAGCCCTTCGCCTTGTAGCCGTCCTGGAAGGACAGTTCGGGGTTCCAGTAGGCGGAGCTGCCGGAGTTCTGCACACCCTCGTAGCGGTCCGGGTCACCGGTGTTCTGGGCGAGGCGTCCGCCGCCCATCACCGTGAGGTACCAGTCGAGTTCGGCGTGTTCGTGGTTGTCGGTGTTGTCGCCGGTGGCCATCACCAGACTGAACGGCATCCCGGTGTAGGGGCCGCCGGCGAGCGAGTTGACGCGCTCGACGAGGGCCGAGACACCGCGGGCGTTCAGCGTCTCGTGCGGCCGGTGCGCCGCGCCGAGGAACTTGGCGAGGTACTCGAAGCGGAACGGCGACTCGGTGTCGACCAGGTGCAGGTCGGAGAACTGGACGAAGCTGGCCAGCCCGGTGCGTCGGTCGTCGCGCCCGCTGCCCGGGGCCGCGATGTCCCCGCGGACGACCAGCGGCCAGCCCGGCCCGGCCGTCAGCCGCTTGTAGGAGCCGTTGCCGACCGGCGTCGCCACCTGGTCGAGCGTGGTCCCGGTCACCCGGACGGCTCTCGCGGCGGTGGCCGCCAGCGCCCGGTCGCGCGCCGCCGCCGACGCGAACTGCGCGCCGCCCAGCGAAAGGGCCGCCCAGGCGGCGGCCACCGACGTACCCGTCACGAACGTACGCCGACTCATCCCTGCCACGAAAACCCCGCATTCTGATGACCCGGCCGGTCGCACCGGTCCCGGGCCTCGTGTCATGAACCCGCATCTGGCGGAGCGACAGATTACTCACTGGTAGGCGGCGGTTTCGAGACCCGTGCAGAGAACTTCTCGGTAACGAGAGGCGGCCATTCCCGCCGCTCCCACCGGCCCCCGCCCGCATGCCCGCCCGCATGCCCGCCCGCATGCCCGCCCGCATGCCCGCCTGCATCCCCGCCCGTACCCTCACCCACGTCGGCCGAGGGCCCCGGTCACCGTCCGGCCGGGTCCATGGGGGAAAATCGGCACCGGAGGCCGTTGCGGCCGTCCCGGGGCGGCGGCCGGAGTGATGACCGGTGGCGCGGCCGGGGACGGCGGTCCGTGCAGCAATCGGTGCGGCGACGGGAGCAGCGGCCACGACGGCGACCGAGACAGCGAGCGAGGCGGACGTGGCCGAACCGGGAGGCCGGGCCGGGCAGCTGAAGAGCAGCGGCCTGCGGCACGGCTGGACGACGGGCGCCTGCGCCACCGCCGCCGCCAAGGCCGCGTACACGGCGCTGCTCACCGGCGAGTTCCCGGACCCGGTGACCATCACCCTCCCCAAGGGGCAGCAGCCCGCGTTCGCCCTGGCCGCGGAGGAGCTCGGGCCGGCGAGCGGCTCGGCCGCCCCCGGCCGGCACCCGGGCGCCCAGGACGGTCCGGACGGTCCGAGCGCCATGGCCGGCGTGGTCAAGGACGCCGGCGACGACCCCGATGTGACGCACGGCGCCCTCATCCGTGCGACGGTGCGGGCCGGCGAGCCCGGCGCCGGGGTGGTGTTCCGGGCCGGTCCCGGGGTCGGGACGGTCACCAAGGCCGGTCTGCCGCTGCCCGTCGGCGAGCCCGCCATCAACCCGGTGCCGAGGCAGATGATCCGCGACGCCGTCGCCGAGGTGGCCGCCGAGCACGGTGGGACGGGGGACGTCGTCGTCGAGGTCTCCGTCGACCACGGCGAGGAGATCGCCCGCTCCACCTGGAACCCCCGCCTGGGGATCCTCGGCGGCCTGTCCATCCTGGGCACGACCGGCATCGTCGTCCCCTACTCCTGCTCGGCCTGGATCGACTCGATCCGCCGCGGCGTGGACGTGGCGCGCGCGGCGGGCCGCACGCACGTGGCGGGATGCACCGGCTCGACGTCGGAGAAGGTCGCGGTCGCCGTGCACGGACTGCCCGAGGACGCGCTGCTCGACATGGGCGACTTCGCCGGCGCCGTCCTCAAGTACCTCAAGCGCCACCCGGTGCCGAGGCTGACCATCGCGGGCGGCTTCGCCAAGCTGTCCAAGCTCGCGGTCGGCCACCTCGACCTCCACTCGGCGCGCTCGCAGGTGGACAAGGGATACCTCGCGGACCTGGCCCGGCGCGGCGGCGCGGACGAGGCCCTCGCCGCGGCGGTGGCCGCCGCCAACACCGGCCTGGAGGCGGTGCAGTTGTGCCGGGCGGCGGGCGTGCCGCTGGGGGACCTGGTCGCCGAGGCGGCCCGGGCGACGGCGCTCGGCGTGCTCGTCGGCTCCCCGGTGGCGGTGGACGTCATCTGCATCGACCGCGCGGGCACCATCGTCGGACGGGCGGAACCGCTCGGGCCGTGAGGCGCGGCGGCCGTACTTCCCGGGCCCCACGGGTTCAGCCGGGTGAACTCCCGGGAAAGCGTGGAAAGCTCAGCAATATCTCATGGTGATGTGAAGATCTGACGCCCATACGGGGCGAGAAACGGACAAATGGAGCAAGGATTCGCCCCCTGATTCTGTCGCCATCTCAAGCGTGAGATATGGTCTGCCGGGTGACAGGCGACTACCTCACCCGTATCGGCACCCTCATCCGTACCGCGCGCCAGCACCGCGGCTGGTCCCAGGCGCAGCTCGGCGAGGCCCTCGGCACCAGCCAGAGCGCGGTCAACCGCATCGAACAGGGCAAGCAGAACGTCAGCCTTGAGATGATCGCCCGCATCGGCGAAGCCCTCGACAGCGAGATCGTCTCCCTCGGCTACTCCGGCCCGATGCACCTGCGCGTCGCCGGCGGCACCCGCCTCTCCGGCGCGATCGACGTCCGCAGCAGCAAGAACGCCTGCGTCGCGATCCTCTGCGCCTCGCTCCTCACCACCGGCCGCACCACGATCCGCAGCGTCGCCCGGATCGAGGAGGTCTACCGCATCCTCGAGGTCCTCACCAGCATCGGCGTCAAGAGCCGCTGGATCAACGAGGGCCGCGACCTCGAACTCACCCCGCCGGCCGAGCTCGACCTCGCCGCGATGGACGTCGAGGCCGCCCGCCGCACCCGCAGCGTGCTGATGTTCCTCGGCCCGCTGATGCACCGCGCCGAGCACTTCGCCATCCCGTACGCGGGCGGCTGCGACCTCGGCACCCGCACCGTCCAGCCGCACCTGACCGCGCTGCGCCGCTTCGGCCTGGAGGTCGCCACCACCGGCGGCGCCTACCACGCCTCGGTCGAGCCGGGCGTCCCGCTGGACCGTCCGATCGTGCTGACCGAGCGCGGGGACACCGTCACCGAGAACGCGCTGCTGGCCGCGGCCCGCCACGACGGCGTGAGCGTCATCCGCAACGCCTCGCCCAACTACATGGTCCAGGACCTGTGCTTCTTCCTGGAGAAGCTCGGCGTGAAGATCGAGGGCATCGGCACCACCACCCTCACCGTGCACGGCGTCCCGGAGATCACCTGCGACGTCGACTACACCCCGGCCGAGGACCCGGTGGAGGCGATGAGCCTGCTCGCCGCCGCCGTCGTCACCTCCTCCGAGCTGACGATCCGCCGGGTGCCGATCGAGTTCCTGGAGATCGAGCTCGCCGTGCTGGAGGGCATGGGCCTGGACTACGACCGGACCCCGGAGTACCGGGCCCACAACGGTCACACCCGGCTGGTCGACCTCACCGTGCGCCCGTCCAAGCTGACCGCGCCGATCGACACCATCCACCCGATGCCGTTCCCGGGCATCAACATCGACAACGTGCCGTTCTTCGCCGCGATCGCCGCGGCGGCGCACGGCACGACGATGATCCACGACTGGGTCTACGACAACCGCGCGATCTACCTCACCGAGCTGACCAGGCTCGGCGCGGACGTCAAGCTCCTCGACCCGCACCGCGTCCTCGTCCAGGGCCCGACCCGCTGGCGCGCCGCCGAGATGATGTGCCCGCCCGCGCTGCGGCCCGCGGTGGTCATCCTCCTCGCGATGCTCGCCGCGCAGGGCACCTCCGTGCTGCGCAACGTCTACGTCATCAACCGCGGTTACGAGGACCTCGCCGAGCGCCTCAACTCGATCGGCGCGCAGATCGAGACCTTCCGCGACATCTGACGGCCGGCGTCGATCCCCTGACCGTCCGTCAGGGGATCGCCCCGTCGAGGCCGGACAGCAGCAGGGCCACGTCCAACCCGGTGTTCAGGTACTCCACGAACACCGGGTTGTTCAGTGCCCAGGGCGAACGCCGTTCCCGGACCAGTCCGATGGCCCGGTCGGTGTCGTGCCCGAGGAGCGCGAGGGCGCCCGCCACCACGAGGCCGGAGCGGTTGTAGCCGGAGTGGCAGCGCACGAGGGTCCGGCGGCCCCGGCGGACGGCCTGCGCGGTGAGCGCGACCGCGTCCTGGACGGCCCGGATCTGGGCGGCGGAGAGCACGTCGTCCGGCACCGCCCGGACGACGTGCTCCACGTGCGGAGCGGGCCCGTGCCCCGGCAGCGTGAACAAGCTGATGACGACGTCGAACTCGTATCCCACGATGGCGAGTTCGAGATCACCGCCGGGTGGGGTCCAGTAGTGCCCGCCCATCCAGAGCCCGGGCGTGATCTCGTTCCAGGGGGTCGAGGGGCCCGGGGTGTCGCGCTCCTTCTGGCGGGTCCGCATGCGTGGTTCCGTGGTCCTTCCCGTTCGGCGGGCGGCGCTCGTCGATCAATGGGGACGGGGATCCGGCGAAGTGGGCGGACCTCCCCGCCGCAGGGCCCGGGGATCCGGCGAAGTGGGCGGACCTCCCCGCCGCAGGGCCCGGGGTGTCCAACGATGCTGCGGCGCACGCGAGTTTCCGGGAGGGCCGACCGGACATGCCCGCAGGCTAGGCGAGTTCGCCCAAGGAACCGGCCGTCGTGGCCAGCCAGCGGACCGCGCCCGGGACGTCCGGCGCGACCGGGACGCCGTCGGGCAGCGGCGGGCGCTCCACGACGACCACGGGCAGGCCGAGTTCGCGCGCGGCGGTGAGCTTGGGGGCGGTGGCCGCGCCGCCGCTGTCCTTGGTGACGAGGACGTCGATCCGGTGCTCGCGCAGCAGCGCGCGTTCGCCGTCCAGCGTGAACGGGCCCCGGTCCAGCAGGACTTCGAGCGAGGGCGGCAACGGCGGCTCGGGCGGGTCGACCGAGCGGGCCACGAAGTGCAGTCCGTCGAGGTGCGCGAAGGTGCCGATGCCCTGCCGCCCGGTGGTGAGGAACACCCGCCGCCCGAGGGCGGGCAAGGCCTCGGCCGCCGCGGCGAGCGAGGGGACGGGGTGCCAGCGGTCGCCGTCGGCCGGTGACCAGCCGGGCCGTCGCAGCGCCAGCAGCGGCACGCCGGTGGCGGCGGCCGCGAGGGCGGCGTTGCGGGACATGCCGGCGGCGAACGGGTGGGTGGCGTCCACCACGGCGGCCACGCGCTCGGCGCGCAGCCAGGCCGCCAGGCCGTCCGGACCGCCGAAGCCGCCGATCCTCACCTCCCCCACGGGGAGCCGGGGTTGAGCCACCCGGCCGGCCAGCGAACTGGTCACGCGCAGGTGCGGGTCCCCGGCGAGTACGGCGGCGAGGGACCGGCCCTCGGTCGTGCCGCCGAGGATCAGGACGTGGCGGACCACCGGGTCACGCCCCGCAGGGCTCGTGCGGGCGCTCGCGGTCCGCCGAGTAGAGGTGGCTGTCGCGGAACTGCTCGGCGGTGAGGGTCCGTCCGACGATGATCACCGCGGTGCGGACCACGCCGGCCGCCTTCACCTGCTCCGCGATGTCGGCGAGCGTGCCGCGCAGCACCAGTTCGTCCGGGCGGCTGGCCATCGCGACGACGGCGGTGGGGCATTCGGCGCCGTAGTGCGGAAGCAGCTGCTCGACGACGTCGTCGATGTAGCCGGCTGCCAGGTGCAGCACCAGCAGGGCGCCGCTGCGCCCGAGGGTCGCCAGGTCCTCGCCCTCCGGCATGGGCGTGGCGCGCTTGGCGATCCGGGTGAGGATGACGGTCTGGCCGACCGTCGGCACGGTCAGCTCCCGCTTCAGCGCGGCCGCCGCGGCCGCGAAGGCCGGCACGCCCGGGACCACCTCGTACGGGACGCCGGCCGCGTCGAGGCGGCGCATCTGCTCGGCGACGGCGGAGAAGACGGACGGGTCGCCGGAGTGCAGGCGGGCCACGTCCTGCCTGGCCTCGTGGGCGCGGACCAGCTCGGTGACGATCTGGTCGAGGTTGAGCCGGGCGGTGTCGATCAGCCGGGCACCGGCCGGGCACTCGTCGAGGAGCTCGCGCGGCACCAGGCTGCCGGCGTAGAGGCAGACCTCGGCGCGGGCGAGGATCCGCTGGCCGCGCAGGGTGATCAGGTCGGCGGCGCCCGGGCCGGCTCCGATGAAGTAGACGGTCACGAGGCGTCCTCCTGGGGGGTGTTGGGCTTGACGGCGGACCACTGGGTGACCGGCATGGCCTGCCGCCATCCGGTGAACCCGCCGACCGGGACGGCGTGGGCGACGGCGAGCTGGACGAGCTCGCCGCCGTGGCGCCGGTACCAGTCGGTGAGCAGCGCCTCGGATTCCAGTGTCACCGTGTTGGCGACCAGCCGGCCGCCGGGCGCCAGGGCGGCCCAGCAACTCTCCAGCAGGCCGGGCGCGGTGAGGCCGCCGCCGATGAACACGGCGTCGGGGGTGGGGAGTTCCGCGAGTGCGGCAGGAGCCCGGCCGGTGACGACGCGCAGCCGGGGGACGCCCAGCGCGGCGGCGTTGCGGGTGATGCGCCCGGCCCGGACGGGGTCGCGCTCGACGGTGACGGCCCGGCAGTCGCGGTGGGCGCGCAGCCACTCGATGGCGATCGAGCCGGAGCCGCCGCCGACGTCCCAGAGCAGCTCGCCGGGGGCGGGCGCGAGGGCGGCGAGGGTCGCGGCGCGGACGTGGCGCTTGGTGAGCTGGCCGTCGCTCTCGTACGCGGCGTCGGGCAGGCCGGGGACGAGGGAGGTGCGGGGGCCGGCGCCGAGGTCGACCGCGATGACGTTCAGCGGGTCGCCGGGCGGGTGCGGCCAGCCGTCCGCCGGGCCGTCGAGGTGCCGTTCGGCGGGGGAGCCGAGCTGTTCGAGCACCCGGAGGCGGGCGGCGCCGTAACCGCGGGCGGTGAGCAGCGCGGCGACGGCCGCCGGGGTGGCGGCGTCGGCGCTGAGCACGAGCAGGCGGCGGCCGGGGTGGAGGGCCAGGGCGAGGGTGTCCAGCGGGCGGCCGACGAGGCTGACCACCTCGGTGGCCTCCAGGGGCCAGCCGAGGCGGGCGCACGCGTGGGAGACGGAGGAGGGGTGGGGCAGGACGCGGAGCCGTTCGGCGCCGACCGTCTCGGCGAGGGTGCGGCCGATGCCGTAGAACATCGGGTCGCCGCTGGCGAGGACGGCGATGCGGCGGCCGGTGTGGGCGGCGAGCAGCCCGGGGACGGCGGGGCGCAGCGGGGACGGCCAGGGGACGCGGTCGGCGGGCACCTCGTCGTGGGGGAGGAGGTCCAGCTGCCGGGGGCCGCCGATGACGACCTCGGCCGCGTGGAGGGCGGCGCGGGAGGTGGCGGCGAGGCCGGGCCAGCCGTCGGCCCCGATCCCGACGACGGTGATCGGGGGTGGCAGCTCGGGCACCGGGTGGCTCCTCGTCGTTCGGTGGGCCGTGAGGCGGGAGGGGGAAACGGACGTAGCCGGGGCAGCCTACCTGGCGGTTTGGCGGAGGATCAGGGCGGGCGACGGGTGACGGCGGACGGGTGACGACTTTCAGCGAACAGATGACAGATAACAGATTTCGAAATCTGTTATCTGTCATCTGTTCGCCGAAAGTCGTTCGCGGCGCCCGAGCTCCCCCGCCCCGAACCAGCCGCCCCTCGCCCTGTCACCGCTCCGCCCAGTCCCCCGAGGCGATCAGCGCCGGCCGCGCCCGCAGTTCCGCCGCCGCCGTCGGCCCGGCCAGGTACACCCACGCCTCTCGCGTCTCGCCCGACGCCGTCCGCACCGTCCGCCGTTGCCGTACGTACAGTCCCGCTCCGTCGGCCCGGCACTCCTCCAGCCGGTCCAGGTCCGCGAGCGCGCCCGCGTACGCGCCAGGGCGGACGGTGACGAGCTCACCCACGATCCGGCGCCCGGGTGTCGGGTCCGGCACCGCCCACGGGAACCCGGGACCGTCGTGGAGGGCGGCGCCCTCCAGGACCGCCGGCCGGATGTCGGCGCAGCGGCCCGCCAGGTGTACGGCGTGGTTGTGGCCGTCGCTGCGCAGGGTGCCGTAGACGAAGAACGGAAGCGACTCGTCGGACGGGCGCTGATCAGACACGGGTTCGACCTCTCGTCCGGGGGCGCCCACCGTACGTCCTCGTGCCCGACTGGTGATACCCACTGGCGTGCGGGCCCGCCGATGCGGTGTCATATCGGATGTTCTGCCAGCACCGTCCAAGGGGGACACCCGTGACAGCGCCCGCCTCCTCCCCATCGCCCGAAGCCTCCGCCGAGGACACCGACGGCGAAGCCTCTCCAGGCCCGGCCTCACCGGCGCCGGTCGCCGCCCCGGACTCGGCCGCCCCGGACTCGGCCTCCACGGACTCGGCCTCCACGGGCTCCGCCTCCCCGGATCCCGCTGCCCCTCCCCGCCCGGCCCGGCTCAGTGGTGCGGTGTGGCTGGCGCTCGGCGTCGTCTACGTCGTCTGGGGCTCCACCTACCTGGCGATCCGGATCTCGGTCGAGACGATGCCGTCCTTCCTCTCCGCCGCCGCCCGGTTCCTGACCGCGGGCCTGCTGCTCGCCGGGTTCCTGCTGGTCCGGAGCGGCCCGGCCGGCCTGCGGGTGAGTGCGCGCCGGCTGGCCTCCTCGGCGCTGGTGGGCGTGCTCCTGCTGACCGGCGGCAACGGCCTCGTCGTGCTGGGCGAGCGCTCGGTCCCGTCCGGCCTGGCCGCCCTGCTGGTCGCGGCCGTCCCGCTCTGGATGGTGCTGCTGACGGCGTCCGGCGGCGAGCGGCCCCGGCCCGCCGAGCTGGCCGGCGTGCTGCTCGGCCTCGTCGGTCTCGGGGTGCTGTCCGCCCCGGCGTTCGGCGGGGACATCGCGCCGCTCGGCGTGATCGTGATCATCTGCGCCACGCTGACCTGGGCGGGCGGTTCGTTCGTCAGCAAGCGCCTGCCGATGCCGGGCAACGTGCTCGCCGCGAGCGCCTACCAGATGCTGGCGGGCGGCCTCGGCGACCTGCTGGTCGGCCTCGTGCGCGGCGAGGCGCACGGGCTGGACGCCGCCGCGGTCTCCGGCCGGTCCTGGTTCGCGCTCGCGTACCTGGTGCTGTTCGGTTCGCTGCTCGCCTTCACCGCGTACGCGTGGCTGCTGCGGAACGCGCCGCTGACGCTGGTCTCGACGTACGCCTACGTGAACCCGGTCGTCGCCGTGCTCCTCGGCTGGCTGATCCTGTCCGAGCCGCTGACGGGCCCGACCCTCGCGGGCGGGGCGATCGTGGTGGCGGGCGTGTGCCTGGTGGTGAGCGCCAGTCGGAAGCCCGCTCGTCAGTGAGGACGACGTCGCCGGTCCGAGTCGACGACAAGGCGCGGCGCTGCCCGAGGCGTTGGGCTCCGACGGCCTGAGGAGGCGCTGGTCGACACCCTCGTCGAGCGGACCGTTCCGGAGGCCTGACGGGCCGAACGCGACGTCCCGGCGGGGGAGTCGGGGTCAGAGCGCGTGCGGCGGGGTGCCCGTCCACCAGTTGCCGGGGGCCTCGGGGTCGCGGCTGGTCCAGAACTCGATGATGGCGGTGGTGAACTCCTCGGCGGAGAGCGTGCCGTCGCCGTCGCGGTCGAGCCGCCGGAAGGCCTCGTCGGCGTCGTCGCGCGAGAGGCCGACGAAGTGGCCGCGCTGGAAGACGAAGAACTCGCCCGCGTCGACCGTGCCGCTGCGGTCGGCGTCGGCCACGGCGAGGAAGGCCTCGGCGAGCGCCCCGAGGCTGGTGCGGGCGGCCTCCGGGTCGTCGGCCAGGGCGCCCGTCGAGCGGACGAACTGCTCCCTGGTGATCGACTCGGTGTCGGCCGGGAGGTGGGCGAGGTGGAGGTCGTGCCAGATCGTCAGGTAGGCGCGGACGATGACCGCCTCCGCCTCCGAACCCTCCTGGTGGCCGAGCGAGCGGGCGACCGAGTGGCCCATGAGGACGTGGTCCCGCTCGGTGATCAGCCCGTCGCCGTCGGCGTCGAGGTACCGGAACCCGTGATTGATCTTCGCGATGAGCAGATCGTCGGACATGTGTCCCCTCGGTTGGCGATCCCTGCCGGTGGAGTCCGCTTGATGGACCCCGGTTGACGGACCCGGTTGATGACGTCTGCCGGGCGTGCCGCAGATCTTGCCGGAGCACGACGCCAGCACGCCAGCGCTTTCGGCCACGGCCACGCAGTCGAACGGTGGCCCGACCGCTCCACAGCGCCGACCGCGCGCCGTCACCGACCCGCGCGCACTTCTCCGGCTCATTCGCACGACGACAGCGCACTCGCACGACGACTGCTCACACGCACCACGACTGCTCACCCGCACCACGACAGCCCGTCCGCACGCCCCCGGCTCACTCGCACGACCACGACGACGGCCATGTGCGCCCCAGCAGCACCATCCCGATCCCGCACAGCACCGCGACCACCGCGAGCGACCACAGCGCGGCCCGGGCCCGCCGGGAGTACCGCCACCAGCCGGCCACCCACGAGAGCGCTGCCGCGACGGCCCCGAGGAGCCCCAGCCCGACCGCCCCGAGCGCCGGGACCAGCCACGGCGGCCCGTCACCCTGGCAGGGCAGGTCCCGCTGGAACAACTGCCAGCTCCCCGCCGCCCCGCCCGCGAGCGCCATCGCGGCCAGGCACACCCCCACCTGCGGCCACCGCACTGCGGGTCGTCCGCCCATCGATGCCCCCGTCCGCCCAGAGCCTGCTCCCGCACGGGTCCGCGCCCAACGGGGTCGGTGAACTCTCCCAGGGCGGACGGACCACGGGCGTCAGCCCCCGGACGGAGGCCTCGCAGCCGCATCCGGTCCGAACGGCGGGGGCGCGAGGGCGCCGAAAGGCGCCCGCTCAGTCCTGGTGGTCCGCCGAGACGTACGCGTCGGGGAGGAGGTCGCGAACCCGGACGGCCCGCAGGGCCGGCCCGCGGCCGACGAGCACCTCGATGTCGGGGAAGTAGTCGAGCAGCACCTGGCGGCACCGGCCGCAGGGCGGGATGACGCCCCGCCCCTCGTCGCCGACCGCGACGATCGCGGTGAGGTCGTACGCGCCCTGACCGGCCGCCGAGCCGATGAGGGCGAGCTCGGCGCAGGGCCCGCCGGTGAAGTGGTAGGCGTTGAGGGCCGTGACGATCCGACCGTCGGCGTTGCGGGCGGCCGCGGCGACGGTGTGGTTGTCCGCGCGGGCGAAGCGGCGGGCGACGTCCTCGGCGGCGTCGACGAGCTCACGGTGCGCGGCGGACAGCGGGGACGGGGGCGAAGACAGGGACGGGGGCTCGGCGGCGGAGTTATTGGGTGGGTCTCCCGGGTCGTTCGTGACAGGCTTCGAGCATGGACCGCAGCCCCCTGTCCGTGCCAACGCTCTCCGCCGGCCCGTTCGACCTGCGCCCGTGGCGGCTCAGTGACGCCGACGTGCTGCGCGAGGCCGCCGCGGACCCGTACATCCCGCTGGTGACGACCGTCCCGGCCCGCTACGACGCGGACGCCGCGCGGGCCTTCGTCGAGCGGCAGTGGGCCAAGGCGGCGGCCGGCGGCGCCTACCCGTTCGCCGTCGCGCGCCGCGCCGACGAGCGGGCCGTCGGCTTCGTCGGGCTGTTCCCGCAGGGCGACGGCCGGGCCACGATCGGCTACTGGACGGCGGCCTCGGCCCGCGGCCTGGGCGTGGCCGGCCACGCCCTGCGCACGGTCGCGGACTGGGCGCTGCGCGAGGCCGGGCTGGCCCGGCTGGAACTGCACATCGAGCCGTGGAACACCGGCTCGCTGCGGGCGGCCGAGCGGGCCGGCTTCCGGCGCGAGGGCCTGCTCCGCGCTCACCGGACGATCGCCGGCGAGCGCCGCGACATGGAGCTGTACGCCCTCCTCGCGGCCGACCTGGAGCTTCAGCCGCCCACAGCGGCTCCTCCGGACGCCGTACGCGTACCCGCAAAGGACGTCGTGCGCGCATCCGCCCCGGGCGCCGCACGCGCGTTCGTCCCGGGCACGGCGGCCAGCAGCTCGCGCGTGTAGTCCGTGTGCGGCGCGGCGAACAGCCGGTCGCGGTCGGCGGACTCGACCAGCCGTCCCCGGTGCATCACGGCGACCCGGTCGCAGAAGTGCCGGACGACGGCGAGGTCGTGCGAGACGAACAGGAAGGCGACGCCGAGCCGTTCGCGCAGCTCCATCAGCAGGTTGAGCACCTGTGCCTGGACGGACACGTCGAGCGCGGAGACCGGTTCGTCCGCGATGATCAGCCGCGGCTGCGGGGCGAGCGCCCGCGCGATGCCGATCCGCTGGCGCTGCCCGCCGGAGAACTCGTGCGGGTAGCGGTCGAGGTGGTCGCCGGACAGGCCGACCTGTTCGAGCAGTTCGGCGGAGCGTTCGCGCCGCCCGGCGGCCGTGAGCGCGGTGTGCAGGCGCAGCGGGGTGTCGAGGGTCCGGGCGACGGTGCGGCGCGGGTTGAGCGAGGCATACGGGTCCTGGAAGACGAGCTGGACCTCGCGGCTGAGCCGGCGCCGCAGCGCGTGGTCGGGCCGGGCGGCGCCGGAGTCGTCGTGGATCACCCGGCCGTCGTAGGCGACGCGCCCGCCGGTGGGTCGCTGGAGCCCGGCGAGGACGCGCGAGGTGGTGGACTTGCCGGAGCCGGACTCGCCGACGAGGCCGACGGTCTCCCCGGGGGCGATGCGCAGCCCGACGCCGTCGACGGCCTTGACGGTCTCGGTGCGCCCACCGGGGAAGCGGCGGCGTCCGGGGAAGTGGACGGCGAGGTCGTCCACTTCGACGAGCCAGCGCGCCGGATCGCGCAGCCGGTCCGTCACCCGCGCCCCGAACGTCCTGGTAGGTGACGGATCGTCAACAGTCGGAAGTGGTGAGCCTGGTACGGAGTCCAGCGTGAGCGCCGCTCCCACCAGTGCGCGGGTGTAGGGCTCTTGTGGATCGGCCAGCAGTCGGGCGGTGGGTGCGGACTCGACCGGGAGGCCCCCGCGCAGGACGAGGGTGCGGTCCGTCGTCCCGGCGACGACGCCGAGGTCGTGGCTGACCAGGAGCACGGCCGTGCCGTGCTCGCGCTGCAAGTCGCCCAGGAGGTCGAGCACTTGCTGTTGGACGCGGGCGTCGAGGGCGGTGGTCGGCTCGTCGGCGATGAGCACCTCGGGGTCGTTCATCAGCGCCATGGCGATCATCACCCGCTGGCGCATGCCGCCCGAGAACCGGTGCGGGTGGTCGCGGGCCCGGCCGGCCGGGATGCCGACCCGGTCGAGCATCGCGACCGCCCGTCGCCGGGCCTCGGCGCGACCGGTGCCGGGGTGGTGCAGCCGGTACATCTCGGCGAGTTGGGCGCCGACGCCGTGGAACGGGCTCAGTGAGGTGAGCGCGTCCTGGAAGACCAGCGCGATCCGGCCGCCGCGCACCCCGCGCAGGACCGACTCGTCGGCGCCCACCAACTCCCGGCCGTCCAGCCGGATCGAGCCGGTGACGGTGGTGGTCCGCGGATCGTGCAGGCCGAGCACGGCGAGCCCGGTCGCGGACTTGCCGGAGCCCGACTCGCCGACCAGGCCGAGGACTTCACCCCGGGCGAGGTCGAACGAGAGCCCCCGGACGGCGGCGACCGGCGGGCCGCCGCGCGGATCGGCGAAGGTGACGGTCAGGTCGCGGACGCTCAGCACGGGTTCCGTGGACGACACATTGACTCCGGACGACATTGAACAACAACTCCCTTCGGACGGCGGACGGCGGACGGCGGACGGCGGACGGCAGGCGGCAGGCGGCAGGCGGCAGGCGGCAGACGGTGGGCAGCGGGCGGGCCTCAAGCCAGCCGGACGCGCGGATCGAGCCAGGCCACCACCACGTCGGCCAGCGCGACGAACAGGACGACGAAGCACGCGGCGAGCAGGACCGCCCCGACGACGGCGGGCAGGTCCTGCCCCTCCACCGCCTCCGCCGCGAACCGCCCGACGCCGTTGAGCCCGAACACCGTCTCGGTGATGACCGCCCCGCCCAGCAGCGCCCCGGTCTCCAGCCCGAGCAGCTGCACGAGCGGTCCGGCCGCGCCGCGCGACGTGTACTTGAGGTGGGCGCGCAGCCGGCCGAGGCCCTTGGCGCGCGCGGTGCGGACGTACTCCTCGCCCATCGTCTCCAGCAGCTGTGAGCGCGAGAGCCGGGCGAAGACGGCCGAGTTGACGAAGCCGAGGACGAGCCAGGGCAGCAGCATCCCGCCCGCCCAGGCGGCGGGGTCGGTGGCCGGCGGGGTGTACGACGGCAGCGGGAGCAGGCCGGTCGAGTAGACGAGCGCCCACTGCGCGACGTACCCGAGGAAGTAGATCTGCACGCTGGCGCCGACGAGCGTGAACCCGGAGAGCAGCCGGTCCGTGCGCGTCCCGTGCCGCAGCGCGGAGACGAACCCGGTGCCGAGCCCGAGCACCACGAGCACGGCGAGCGCGCCGGCGGTGAGCGAGAGGGTGACGGGCAGGTGGTCGGCGAGGGCCTCGGTGACGGGCTGGTGCAGCCGGTAGGAGTAGCCGAGGCAGGGCGCGGAGCAGCGGATGACCGAGCCGTCGACGTCGCCGACGTTCCGCCCGGCGACGATCCCGGTCAGGTAGTCGGTGTACTGGGTGAGCAGCGGCCGGTCCAGGCCCATGCTCGCGCGGACCGCCGCCACCTGGGCGCCGTCGCAGCGCGGCCCGCAGGCGGCGCGGGCCGGGTCGGCGGGTGCGGCGTAGAACAGGGCGAAGGCGGCGGCGGAGACCGCGGCGAGCACGGCGAGGGCCTGGAGGGCCCGCCGCAGGGCGAAGGAGAACATCGTCGGAACCTTGAAACCTCGAAGTGAGCCTCGAACTGCCGGCCCGGCCCGATCTGTCCGAATCAAACCGAACCGAACCAAACCGGACCGGACCGAACAAGGCCGAACCGGACCGGACCAGGCCTGGCCGGATCAGGACTTCAGGTACAGCCAGGCGAGCCCGACCGTCCCGTAGATCGGGTGGATGAACGCCCCGCCGACGTTGCCGCCGCGCAGCTGGTTGGCGGTCGGGTAGGCGAACGGCAGCACCGGCACGTCCTTCATGACGGTCTGCTCCAGGGCGTACAGCTCCTTCGCCTTGGCGCGCGGCTCGCCGATCCCGTTGATCCGGTCGATCTCCTTGTCGACCGCCGGGTTGCGGTAGCGCGCGCTGTTGAGGTCGTTGCCGGCGCGGCCGTCGAAGGCGAAGGGGACGAGCGTGGACGGGGTCGGCCAGTCGACGGACGAGGTCTCCTCGTACAGGTCGTACGGGGAGTCGGCGCGGTGCACCTCGTCGAGGAAGGCCTTGGGGTCGATCGGCTTGGGCACGACGGTGATCCCGGCCCTGGCGAAGCCGTCGACGAGCACCTGCGCGACGCGCTGGCCGTCCGGCGTGTTCTTGTAGCCGTAGGTGAGGCTCGCGGGTGGCTGCTTGGCCTTGGCGAGTTGGGCCTTGGCGGCGTCCGGGTCGCCCTCGGGCCGGGCCGGGTAGAGGTCGTACTTCTGCCAGTCGATCAGGGCGGGCGAGCTGAGCGTGGTGGCGAGTTCGCCGATGCGGGAGCCGCCCTGGACCTGGCGGGCCTGCTGGCGCGGGTAGGCGAGGTGCAGGGCCTTGCGGACCTCGACGTCCGGCACGCGCTCGTTGTTGATCACGAGCTGGGTGACGAAGGCGCCCTGACGGCCGGAGACGACGAGGTCCTTGGCCTCGGGGTCGGTGTCGGCGGTCCGGTACAGCTCGGGGGAGAGCTCGTCGGAGGCGGTGGTGGCGTCGGCGCCGCCGTCGCGGCCGGAGAGGATCTCCTGGTTGATGTTGAGCGCCTCCTTGCCGTAGGTGAAGACGAACCGGTCCGGGTACTGGCTGCGGACGGGGTCGGTCTCGGCCTTCCAGTACGGGTTGCGCTCCAGCACCATGCGGGTGTTCTGGACGTGTTCGGCGATCCGGTAGGGGCCGGTGGCGAACGGCAGCCGGTCGTAGTCGGTGCCGGTGTCCTTGTCGCGGCGCACCGGCGCGGACGAGGACTGCGCGGCCATGTACGGCACGTCGGCCTGCGGCTGCGGGAAGTGGAAGACGACGGTGCGCTCGTCGGGCGTCTCGATGGCGGCGAGGTCGCCGTCCTGGGGGCCGGCGTACTTCTTGCGCGCGTCCTCGTAGCTCGCCTCGCCGGTGAGCCACTGGGGCCAGTACGGCGGGCCGACCTCGTAGCCCTTGCCGAAGGTGCGCTCGATGCCGTACTTGACGTCCTGGGCGGTGATCGGCTTGCCGTCCTCCCAGGCGACGCCGTCCTTGAGGCGGTAGGTCCAGGTGCGGCCGCCGTCGGCGGAGGTGCCGGTGTCGGTGGCGAGGTCGCCGACCAGCTTGGCCTTTCCGTCGACGACCTGATACTGCGTCAGTTGACGCCCCCAGAGCAGCGAGGCGTTGTACGCGGCGCCCGCGTACACCTTCTGCGGGTCGAGGTGGCGGAACTCGACGCTGTTGTACACGTTGACCGTCCCGCCCTTGCGGGCGCCGGGCACGGCCGGGGCGGGGCCGGCGCTCTCCTGCTCGCCGCCGAGCGCGGCGGTCAGCGGGGAGGTCTCCTTGGCGGCGGCCGGGTTCGCGGTGGAACCCGCGCCCGCGCCGGCCGAGCAGGAGGTCGCGAGGAGGGCGGTGGCGACGACGGCGAGGGACGGACCGGTCCTGCGGGTCCAGCGCATGGCGAATCTCTCCTTGCCCCGACATGCGGGGTCATCAGACGAACGAACGGGGAAAACGGGGCGAGGTCCGGGCGGCGAATCGCCGGATCAGCGCCGGCCCGACCGCGGGTCCAGGGAGTCCCGGACGGCGTCGCCGAGCAGGTTGAAGGCGAGGACGAAGAGCAGCAGTGCCACGCCGGGGAAGACCATGTACGTCGGGTCGGCCCGGAACACCTCGGCGCCGCGGGCGATCATCCGGCCCCAGTCCGGGACGGGCTCGGTGATCCCGACCCCGAGGAACGACAGCACCGCCTCCGAGGCGACGATCGCCGGCACCGCCATCGTCACGTGCACCAGCAGTTGCGAGCGGACGTTCGGCAGCAATTCCCGGACGACGACGTGGAAACCGCTCGCCCCCTGGGCGCGGGCGGATTGCACGAAATCCCGTTCCCGTAGCGAGCGCACGGTGGCCCGGAGGGAAAGCGCGAGCGGAATCCAGCCGAACGCGGCGAATACCAGGATCAGCACCAGGAACTGCATCCATTCCGGTTCCGCGGCGCCCGGATCGACCAGTCTCGACTGGATGACCGGGCTGAGCGCGAGCAGCAGGAGCAGGGTCGGAAAGGCGAGCAGCACGTTCGCGAGGAAACCGAACAGGCGGTCCGCGATTCCGCCGAGGTAGCCGACCGCGACACCGGCCAGCACGCCGAGCGCGGTCGTCACGGCGGCGGACGCGAAGGCGATCAGCAGCGAGGTGCGGATGCCGTACAGCAGCTGGGTGAACACGTCCCGGCCGAGGCCCGGCTCCAGGCCGAACCAGAAGTCGCCGGAGATGCCGCCGTTCGCCAGCACGGGCAGTCCGCCGTCGCTGAGCAGGCCCGGAGCGTTCTGGCCGTAGTGCTCGGTCGGGTTCTTCCCGTACAGGGCGGCGATCAGCGGGGCGGCGAGGGCGAGGAGCAGGAACAGCAGGACGACGGCGAGGGCGGTGGCGCCGACCCGGTCGCGCAGGATCCGGCGGACCGCACCGTCCGGGGCCGGCCGGACGGCGGAATCAGGTGCCGGGACTGTTTCGACGATGGCCATGCGAGGCGTACTCCCGAATTCTCCGCCGCCCTTTGGGGTGAGGGTGCGATGACGTGCATTTCCGAGCCGCCTCCGGGGGTTTCCCGGCGGCCGGCGCAATGCCATCAGATCGGATGCGATGGACCTCGGGCAAATCACTTCGAGCCGATGTGTTGCGCATTGTTTCGGCCGGTGCGACGGCTTCACGGCGCCGCAACACGCTCGTCGCAGGAGAACGGGCAAAAGCCCCCAAAGCATCCTCCCCGTCCCGCATTCTGAGATCTGCGCCACACCCCTGCGGGTATTGGTACGATCCGGGTGGGCCGCGACTGGCGCGTAGGGATGGAATCAACCATCGGGAAGCGGCCCCGTGCCCTGTCACGTGCAGTTGCCGAGCGCCTGGGCCGTCCGCATCCCCACCAGGAGACCGCCATGGCCGCCCAGCCCCAGCCCGAGCTTCAGCCCGAGTCCCGGCACCAGCCCGAGCCCCTTCCGCAGCCCCACACCGCCGCCGACGCCGCCGCGAACACCGCCTTCCGCAGCGCCCTCGACGTCGTCGCGGGCGTCGAACCGCGCATCGCCGCCGCCATCGGCCGGGAGATCGAGGACCAGCGCGCCTCCCTCAAGCTGATCGCCAGCGAGAACTACGCCTCCCCGGCCGTCCTGCTCGCCATGGGCAACTGGCTCAGCGACAAGTACGCCGAGGGCACCGCCGGGCGCCGCTTCTACGCCGGCTGCCGCAACGTCGACACCGTCGAGACCGTCGCCGCCGAGCACGCCCGCGCCCTGTTCGGCGCCGACCACGCCTACGTCCAGCCGCACTCCGGCATCGACGCCAACCTGACCGCCTTCTGGGCCGTCCTCTCCCAGCGCGTCGAGAGCCCGGCCCTGGAGCGCGCCGAGGTGCGCAACGTCAACGACCTCACCGAGCAGGACTGGGCGCGGCTGCGCCACGAGCTCGGCAACCAGCGGATGCTCGGCATGTCCCTGGACACCGGCGGCCACCTCACCCACGGCTTCCGGCCCAACATCTCGGGCAAGATGTTCGAGCAGCGCAGCTACGGCACCGACCCGGCGACCGGCCTGATCGACTACGACGCGCTGCGCGAGACGGCCCGCGAGTTCCGCCCGCTCATCCTGGTGGCCGGGTACTCCGCCTACCCGCGGCGCGTGGACTTCCGCCGGATGCGCGAGATCGCGGACGAGGTCGGCGCGACGCTCATGGTCGACATGGCACACTTCGCGGGCCTCGTCGCGGGCAAGGTGTTCACCGGCGACTTCGACCCGGTGCCGCACGCCCACATCGTCACCACGACCACCCACAAGTCGCTGCGCGGCCCGCGCGGCGGCATGGTGCTGTCCACCGCCGAGCTCGCCGAACACGTCGACCGCGGCTGCCCGCTGGTCCTCGGCGGCCCGCTCTCGCACGTCATGGCCGCCAAGGCGGTCGCGTTCGCCGAGGCCCGCCGCCCCGAGTTCCGGGCCTACGCCCAGGCCGTCGTCGACAACGCGCAGGCGCTCGCCGAGGGCCTGCTGCGCCGCGGCGGCACGCTCGTCACCGGTGGCACGGACAACCACCTGGTCCTCGCCGACGTCTCCGGCCACGGCCTGACCGGCCGCCAGGCCGAGGCGGCGCTCCTGGACGCGGGCGTCGTCACCAACCGCAACTCCGTCCCGCAGGACCCGAACGGCGCCTGGTACACCTCCGGCGTCCGCCTCGGCACCCCCGCGCTCACCACCCGCGGCCTCGGCGCCGCCGAGATGGACGAGATCGCGGGCCTCATCGACACCGTGCTGCGCGCCACGACCCCCACCACGACCGCCAACGGCGCCCCGTCGAAGGCCCAGTACGTCCTGGACGCCGCCGTCCGCGACGGCATCGCCAAGCGCGCCGCCGACCTGCTCGCGCCCTTCCCGCTCTACCCGGGCGTCGACCTGGTCTGACCGCCGAAGTCCCTGGGGGCGGGACGCGTTGACGCGTCCCACCCCCAAGTCCGACGGCTCGCGCCGAGGTCAGTACTGCAGCGACTTGTACTGCAGGAACTCCTCCAGGCCGTGGCGGCCGAGCTCGCGGCCGAGGCCCGAGCTCTTGTAACCGCCGAACGGGGCCAGGGGGTTGAAGCGGCCGCCGTTGAGGTCGACCTGGCCGGTGTCGAGGCGGCGGGCGAAGGCGGCGGCGGTGTCGGTGTCGGCCGCCCAGACGCCGCCGGCCAGGCCGTACTCGGTGCCGTTGGCGAGCTCGGCGGCGTGGTCCTCGTCGCGATAGGGGAGGACCACCAGCACCGGGCCGAAGACCTCCTCCTGAGCTACCGTCATGTCCGGTGTGACGTCGGCGAGTACGGTCGGGCGGACGTAGAAGCCGACGGGAAGGTCGGCGATCGGCTCGGGACCCCCGGCGACCACCCGGGCGCCCTCGGTGATCGCTCCCTCCAGGTAACTGCGCACCCGCGCCTGCTGCTTGGCGTTGACCACCGGACCGATCCGGGTCCGCGCATCGGCCGGATCGCCGGGGACGTACTTCTCGGCGGCCTTCGCCGCTATGGAGACGGCCTCCTCGTAGTGGTCCCGGTGCACCAGCAGCCTCGTCCACGCGCTGCACGTCTGGCCCGAGTTGGCGAACACATTGGCCACGTTGACGTTGACCGCGCGGGTCAGGTCGGCGCCGGGCAGCACCACGTTGGCGGACTTGCCGCCCAGTTCCAGGGCGACCCGCTTCAGGCCGCGCCCGGCCGTCTCGGCGACCGCGCGGCCGACGGCGGTCGACCCGGTGAACGACACGACGTCCACGTCCCGGTGGGCGGCGAGCGCCGCACCGGCCACCGCACCGGTGCCGGTCACCAGGTTGAACACGCCCGCGGGGAAGCCCGCTTCGTGGACCAGCCGGGCGAACAGCCGTGCCACCAGCGGCGTGTCCTCGGCCGGCTTGAGGACCACCGGGCAGCCGGCCGCCAGCGCCGGGACGACCTTGGCCACGATCTGGTGCAGCGGGTAGTTCCACGGTGTGATCGCCGCGACCACGCCGGCCGGCTCGGCCAGCACCAGCGAGTTGCCGATCCGCTCCTCGAAGGGGTGCTCGGCGAGCAGCGCCAGGTAGGAGGACGCGACGGTCAGCGGCAGTCCGGCGTGGACGGCGGCCGCGAAGCCCACCGGGGCGCCCAGTTCGGCGACCACCGTCGCGGTGATCTCGTCCTGCGCCCCGGCGATGCCGTCCCGGAGCCGGGTGAGCAGTGCGAGCCGCTCCTCACGGGTGGTGGCGCCCCAGGCCCGCGCCGCCCGGCGGGCCGCGCCCACCGCGGCGTCCACGTCGGCCGCGCCGCCGGCCGGCACGGTGGCGATCACCCGTTCGGTCGCGGGGTTCAGCACCTCGATCGACCCGGTGTCCCCGGAGGGGCGCCAGGCGCCGTCGACGTACTGGTCCGCGTGGTCCCCGAACCACCGGCCGCCCTGCTCGTCCCCGCCCGACCCGTCGTTCCGCGCGTCCTGCTCCGCGTCGTGCTGCACCGATGGTCCTCTCGTCCGCCTGGCCTTCCGACCGCGCTCCACCGCGTTTGACCGCGCTCAACCCAGCGCTGGTCCAAAGGCCCAGTCAAGGCGGCCGGGGCGGCCGTGCGCAAGAGCCAATCCGCTCCGGCGGACCCGACGGTCAGCGCGGCGCGAACCGCGAGGTGTACTCGGCGAACGGCTCGATCCCCACGTCGGCCCGCCGCTCGTCCAGCCGCTCCGGGTCCTCGCAGGGCCACGGCACCGGGCGGCCGTCCGTGACCGCGCCGATCTGCGTGCCGTACCGCTGCTCGTGCCCCTCGTTGACGGCGAGCCGGTCCTGAAGGAACGCCAGGTCGCGCGCGCTCGCGGCGCCGTCCGCGACGGCCACGGCCATCAGCTCCACGGCCCGGCGCTGGACGTCCAGTTGGCGGTCGGCGTGCTGGGCGACCAGCCAGGCGGCCTTCGCCGCGTCGGCTCCGACCAGTGCCTCGGTGGGCCAGCCGTGCTCGGCCATGATCGCGGCCAGCCGGTCCCCGTGCCCGGTGGTGAGCCGCCGCCAGGCGGCCTGCTCGGCGAGGTCGGTGCTGTTGGCGAGCCGCACGGCGGCGGCGTCCTCGGTCATCATCGCCGTCAATTCCCCGGCCAGCGCGGTGAGATCTCGCTCGGTCTTCGTCATGTCGCTCCGTTCCCCATTCCCGGCCCACCGCAGTGGGGGCCGACGGTGTCCCACCGTAGGCGGCCGAAAAGCAACGAAGATCATTCCAAGGAATGGTGACTCTGTGGAGCGGAGAGGGCACAATGGATGTACGTGATCGGTGCGGCCGTGCCCACTCCCGGCCCGATGCGACGGTCCACAAATTCTGCGTCCGAAAGGCTCCTCAATCGCGCGGACGGCGCTGTAGATTGCAGCGAACTCAGCGGTGGGGGGCTACGGTTGGCGGCGGGTGCAAGACGTGTGCACACCGTCGGCACGTCGTGCGCCCCCGCGGTGGGCGGGAGGGCGCCACCGCTCTGAGGTCTGGCTCGAATCCGCAGGTCATCCGTACCGCAAAAGGAGCTTCCCCGTGACCGACGCCGCGTTCACCGACGAGCAGCCCCGGCCCGCCGAGCCGGCCTCGCTGGACGACGTGCCGGGGTGGTTCTGGGACCACGACCGGCATTCCTTCGAGTGGTTCCTGGGGCGCCAGGAGAAGGCCGGCGTCACGGGCGACCTGCTGGAAATGGGCGCATACCTGGGGCGCAGCGCCATCGTCATCGGGGAGCACCTCCAGCCCGGCGAGTCATTCACCGTCTGTGACCTCTTCGACTCGGACGCGCCGGACGACGAGAATGCCGCTGAAATGGACATGTCCTACCGCAAGACGCTGAGCCGAACGGCCTTCGAGTCGAACTACCTGTCGTTCCACGGCGAGCTGCCGGAGATCATCCAGGCGCCGACCTCGACGCTGGCGGGCGGACGGATAGCGGCGGGCGCGTTCCGGTTCATCCACATCGACGCCTCGCACCTGTACGAGCACGTGGTCGGCGACCTCCAGGTGGCCCGCGTCGCGCTGCAGGACCAGGGCGTCGTGGTGCTCGACGACTACCGCTCCCAGCACACCCCGGGTGTCGCCGCCGCCACCTGGGAGGCCGTGTTCAACCACGGGCTCAAGCCGGTCCTGCTCACCGAGTGCAAGTTCTACGGCACCTGGGGGGACCCGGAGCCCTTCCAGCGGGACCTGCTCGACCGGGTGGACCTCGCCGAGGGCTGTGAGCTGAGCGCCGAGACCCTCAACGGCCGGCAGATGCTGCGCATGACCGGTACCTCGGAGGGCATCGAGCCGTTCCGGCCGTCCCGCCACCACAAGCGGCTCGTCGCGCTGAACGCCCGCCACCAGGCCGACCAGGCCGCCGACGACTCCCGTCGGGCGCTCCTGGAGTCGCAGGAGGAGGCCGCCCGCGACCTCGCCGCCCGCCGTGCCCGGGCCGCCGAGCAGCGCCGCCCGGTCAACGTCGCCAAGCGCGCCGCCCGCGACCTGCTCCCCCCGGTGGTCACCTCGGCGATCCGCCGCGCCCGCCGGGGCTGAGGGCGGGCGGCGGCCGACAGCTGTCAGCTGACAAGTAACAGATAACAGATAACAGATTTCAGCGAACAGATTTTGAAATCTGTTCGCTGAAATCCGTCCGCCGCCGCCGCTCGCCGCCCCCGGAACGCGCGAGTGCCGGCCGAGCCAAGCTCGACCGGCACTCCCGTGTTCGGCTCCCAGCCTCAGGCCGTCACGCCCGCGACGGCTCCGGCGACGCCGACTCCGACGCCGACTCCGGCCCCGGGCCCGACGCGGCGTCCTGCGCGCCGGCCTCGCCCTCGGCCTCGCCCTCGCTCAGCTCGCGGCGGACCTCCGCCAGGGACGGGTTCGCCCAGGCGCTCGCGACGCCCCAGCGGTAGAACGCGAGACCGATCGCGGCGACGATCAGCAGGTCCCAGCCCTCGGGCAGGTAGCCGTGCCCGCCGAAGTCGGAGCTGCCCGCCCACGAGACGCCGGCCATCACGAACAGGTACGCGACCATCCAGGCGCCCGCGATCAGGTGCGGACGCAGCACGGCCCACGGCTTGCGCAGCTCGTACCAGGCCCAGATCGGCAGGCCGGCGGCCATCAGCAGGATGACCTTGCCGGTCAGCGGCCAGCGGGCCCAGTACAGGACCAGCGAGCCGAAGACCATCGCGACCGGCGCGATGACCGGCATCGCGCGCAGCCGCACCGGGCGCGGCAGGTCCGGGGCGAGGCGGCGCAGCGCCATGACGGCGACCGGGCCGGTGATGTACGAGATGACGGTCGCGACCGAGACGATCTCGGCGAGCGAGCCCCAGCCGCGGAAGACGGCCAGGAACAGGAACGCGACGCCGAGGTTGAGCAGCAGCGCGGGGCGCGGGATGCCGGTCTTGGGGTCGACCTTGCCGAAGAGCTTCGGCAGGTGGCCGTTCTCCTGGACGCCGTGGATCATGCGCGAGGTGGTGGCGGCGTAGATCATGCCGGTGCCGGAGGGCGAGATGAACGCGTCCGCGTACAGCAGGATCGCGAGCCAGTTGATGCCCCAGGCGATGGCGAGGTCGGCGAGCGGCGAGGTGTAGCCGAGGCCGCTCCAGCCCTGCGACAGGTCGGCGGCCGGGATGGCGCCGAGGAAGGCGATCTGCAGCGCGACGTAGATCACCAGGGCGATCAGGATGGACCCGATGACGGCCTTGGGCAGCGACTTGCCGGGGTCGCGGGCCTCGCCGGCCAGGTTGAGCGGCGACTGGAAGCCGTTGAAGGCCCAGACGATGCCGGAGACGGCGACGGCGGTGAACACCGCGCTCCAGCCGTTCGGCGCGAAGCCGCCGTGGTCGGTGAAGTGCGCGGTGTCGAAGTGCGCGAGGAGCAGCGCGCCGGCGGTCAGGGTCGGGACGATGACCTTGAAGACGGTGATCGCGGTGTTGGTCTTGGCGAACAGCGTGATCGCGAACCAGTTGAGGGCGAAGTAGACGAGCAGCAGCACGCTCGCGAGGGCGACGCCGCTGATGGTCAGTTCCTGCCCGTTGTACAGCCCCTTGGCCCAGCCGAAGTGCCAGGAGCTCATGTACTGGACGGACGCCGTGGCCTCGCCGGGGATGACGGAGACGATGGCGATCCAGTTGGCCCAGGCGGCGAGGTAGCCGGCCAGCGAGCCGTGCGAGTACTGGCCGTAGCGGACCATGCCGCCGGCCTTGGGGAACATCGACCCGAGCTCGCTGTAGGTGAGGGCGATGGTCAGGGCCACGGCGGCGCCGATCGCCCAGGCGAGGATCGAGGCGGGGCCGGCGAGCTTGGCGGCCCGCTCGGCGCCGAACAGCCACCCGGACCCGATGATCGAGCCCAGCCCGACGGCGGTGAGGCTGATGGTGCCGAGCGAGCGTCGGTAGTGGTTCTGGTGCGATGCCGCTGACGGCTCGGGCTCACTCAACGTATCGGTCCTCTCGCTCGGGGTCGACGGGTGGTGTCGTGGTTTTTACGGTCATGAGTCGGTATTCCGGACACAAACGCCCAGCAGCCTATGGGGCGAAAAAGGGCGTTTACCTCAGGGGAAGCTCAAACCGTCCGATCGTTGCCATCTCGTGTCCGGTCTCCGGGGCTCCGACGCCCTCGGAACGCCGCTGTGGCCGGTCCCAGCGGGCCTGCCGGGCCCGGGCCCGGCCACAGCGGCGGACGAAAAACAAAAAATTCCCCGCGGAATCCTTGTGGATCCACGGGGAATTCGATGGTGTCCGAGGGGGGACTTGAACCCCCACGCCCGATAAAGGGCACTAGCACCTCAAGCTAGCGCGTCTGCCATTCCGCCACCCGGACGGGGTGTGTGCTTCGGGGTTTTTCTCGCCCCCTCGGCGACAGAGAGAACATTACCAGGGTTCTGGAGTGCTTCTCACCTGCGTTTCCCCGGCGGGGGCCCCGGTCCGACGGCGACCGACGGGGGACACCCCGACGACGGCCCGACCACCGCCGGACGGCGAAGCCTCGCAGGGCCACCCGATCGCCGGCCGAAGCGGTGGCGAGGGCGAAGGAAACGGTCCGATTGCGCCGTCCCGCCGATCGGGACCAGTCGACACCGATCCGACACGGGCAACTTCTCGACGGTGCCGCGGTCCCCGTGGCGGCTCTCCTAGCCTCTGTGGACCGAGGGCGCCAGCGGAACGCCTGATTCCCGGGTCGCGGACGAAGGGCGGCTGGACGTGGAGCAGATCAGCGGGGCGGCGAAGGCCGAGCCGAGACGCGACCGGGCCCTGCGGGGGCCCGCCCGCCCGGCGCCGGAGCCGGCCGAGGGCGTCTGGCGCTTCCCGGTGCCCGCCACGGAGTCCTCGGTGCCGCGTACCCGGCACGCGGTGCGCGACCGCCTGCTGGCCCAGGGCATGACCGGGGTGCGCCACCAGGAGCTGGTGGACGACGTGCTGCTGATCGTCTCCGAGCTGGTCAGCAACGCCGTGACGCACGCCGCCGAGCTCTCGCCCGAGGTGACCACCGAGCTGGCGGTGCGCGACGGCTGGGTGCGGGTCTCGGTCGAGGACGGCGACCCGTACCGTCCGAAGGCCCTGGAGAGCGACACCGGCCGCACCGGGGGGCGCGGCCTGCTGCTGGTCAAGAGCGTGACCCTGCAGGCCGGGGGCGTGTGCGACGTGGAGCGGACGGGGGAGGGCGGCAAGGTCATCTGGGCCTCGCTGCCCATCCCTCCGCTCCCTCCGCGGCACGACGACTGTCCGTGACCATCCGGACGATCCGGACCATCCCGGCGGTCACCGCCCCCGCCACCAGTCCCGTCCTCGCCATCAGTCCTGCCCCCGCCACCAGTCCCGCGCGGACTAGCCGGACTACCGGACCATCGGACTACCAGTCCCGTCCGGCGATCTCCCGGATCCCCGGCAGCGCCGCCTCGAAGACGGTCTCGAACCACACCGAGAACGGCCGCTCGGTCCGCAGCTCGCGCAGCTCCTGCGCGGTGACGAAGGCGTAGTCGTCCACCTCGTCCGGATCGGGGACGACCGGCGCCGTGACCAGGCCCACGAACAGGTGGTTCCACTCGCGCTCGATCAGCCCGGAGGCCTCGTCCGGCAGGTCGTAGCGCACCGTCCCGGCCTCGCACAGCAGTGCCGGCGCGACGCCCAGCTCCTCCGAGGTGCGGCGGGCGGCGGCGACGAACGGCGGCTCGTCCGGGTAGGGGTGGCCGCAGCAGGTGTTCGACCAGACGCCGGGGGAGTGGTACTTGCCGAGCGCGCGGCGCTGGAGCAGCAGCCGGCCCTGGCGGTCGAAGAGGAACACCGAGAAGGCCCGGTGCAGGCGCCCCGGCTGCTGGTGGGCCCAGTGCTTCTCGGCCGTGCCGATGGTGGTGCCCTCGTCGTCGACGAGTTCCAGCAGGATCTCCGGGCCGGTGCTCCCGGCGGTGCCCCCGGGGTCGGCCGTCACGTCGGTCTCCACGTCGAGACCGGTGTCGATCTCGGAGGTGAAGTGCGTCGGGCTGGTCGGCGGACTCTGGGGCATGGGGTGGCCTCTTTCGGGGAGCGGGAGCAACGGAAGCATCGGGTTGCGTCCGGTGCAGCGGGTGCATCGGACGCAGCGGGGGCACCGGCGCCGGCGTCGGGCTCCAGTCTGCCGTATGGGTGGCGGTCGGCACGGGTCCCACGCACAACCTGGCGGATCATGACCCTCAGGGGGACTTTTCCGGACGGAGAAGGACGTCAGAGGGCCCCGGAAGGGTCATGGAGTTAGCAAAAGGGTTCGGAGTCGTTCGAGGCACGTTCGGGCGCGCCAGGAGGCGCGCCGGCCCCGTTCGCGCCCGCTCCGGTGCGCCGCTCCGGCCGTCGTTCCCAGCCACCGTTCAGGCACCTCCCAGGTCCCCGGCCGCGTTCGGGCCGGTCGCCCCGGTCGCCTACCATCACTAAGGACAAGGTGCCCGCATCTGCGCCGGCACCGGCGCGCCGATTGCGCGGCCCGGGCGACTCGTTCCGGTGCCCCGGCGCACCCGCGCACAGCACGACGGATCAGGAGACCCCCGCATGATCGGCCTCGTTCTGGCAGCCGGCGCCGGCCGCCGGTTGCGCCCGTACACCGACACCCTGCCCAAGGCGCTGGTGCCGGTCGACGGGGAGCGGACCGTCCTGGATCTCACCCTCGGCAACTTCGCGGAGGTCGGGCTGCGCGAGGCCGCGATCGTCGTCGGCTACCGCAAGGAGGCGGTGTACGACCGCAAGGACGCCCTGGAGAGCAAGTACGGCGTCAAGCTCCACCTGGTCGAGAACGACAAGGCCGAGGAGTGGAACAACGCCTACTCCCTGTGGTGCGCCCGCGACCTCTTCGCCGAGGGCCTGCTGCTCGCCAACGGCGACACCGTCCACCCGGCCTCCGTCCAGCGCACCATGCTGGAGGGCAACCGCCGCCTGACCGAGGCCGGCGAGGCCCCCGGCATCCTGCTGGCCCTCGACACGGTGAAGAAGCTCGCCGACGAGGAGATGAAGGTCGTCGTCGACCCGGCCGCCGGAATGCGCCGCATCACCAAGCTGATGGACCCGGTCGAGGCGAGCGGCGAGTACATCGGCGTGACCGTGATCAACCCCTCGGCCGCCGCGGACCTCACCGACGCGCTGCGCGCCACCTACGAGCGCGACCCGCAGCTGTACTACGAGGACGGCTACCAGGAGATGGTCGACCGCGGCCTGCGGATCGACGTGCAGCCGATCGGCGAGGTCTCCTGGGTCGAGGTCGACAACCACGACGACCTGGCGAAGGCGCGGGAGATCGCGTGCCGGTACTGACCCGACTGGTCCCCTCGCCGCTGTTCGTCGAGGTCCGCCCGGGCGCGCTGGACGCGCTCGGCGGGATCCTCGCGGACCAGCGGCTGTCGGCCTCGGGCCGGATCGCGGTGGCGATCAGCAACGGCTCGGGTGCCGCGATGCGCGAGCGGCTGGAGCCGGCCCTGCCCGGTGCCGACTGGTTCAGCGTGGACGACGGCAGCCTGGACAGCGCGGTGCGCTTCGCCGAGGCGATGCGCGGCGGCCACTACGACGCGGTCGTGGGCCTGGGCGGCGGCAAGATCATCGACGCCGCCAAGTACGCCGCGGCCCGGGTCGGCCTGCCGCTGGTCGCGGTGGCCACCAACCTCGCGCACGACGGCATCTGCTCGCCGGTCTCCACGCTCGACAACGACGCCGGCCGGGGCTCCTACGGGGTGCCCAGCCCGATCGGCATCGTCGTCGACCTGGACGTGATCCGCCAGGCCCCGCCGCGCTTCGTGGCGGCCGGCATCGGCGACGTCGTCTCCAACATCTCCGCCTGCGCGGACTGGGAGCTGTCGCACGCGGTCACCGGCGAGCCGGTGGACGGGCTGGCCGTGGCGATGGCCCGTTCGGCGGGCGAGAACCTGCTGCGCCACCCCGGGAACCTGGCGGACCAGGACCTCCTGACGGCGCTCGCGGAAGCCCTGGTACTGTCCGGCATCGCGATGAACATCGCGGGCAGCACCCGGCCCTCGTCGGGCGCCTGCCACGAGATCTCGCATGCCCTGGACGTGCTGTATCCCAAGCGGTCCGCCCAGCACGGCGAACAGGTCGGCCTCGGCGCGGCGTTCGCCAGCTTCCTGCGGGGCGAGCGCGAGCTGACCGGTCTGATCGTGGAGCGCCTGGCGCGCCACGGCCTGCCGGTGACCGCCGCTCAGATCGGCTTCACCGAGGCGGAGTTCACCGAGGCGGTGCACTACGCTCCGAACACCCGGCCGGGCCGCTTCACCATCCTTGAGCACCTCGACCTCTCCCCCTCAGCAATCAGGGACGCGTACGCCGACTATGTCCAAGCCGTCAACAGCTGACCCCTCCACCGCGGGCGCCGAGCGGCCCCCGGTGGACCTGACCCGCCGGCCCTCGATCGAGGAGCTGCGCGCGGTGATCCACCCGGAGGGCATGCTCCAGCGCCGCAGCGCCGAGCACTGGGCCGGGCGCCTGTACATGCGGAGCATCTCGCTGCGGGTCACGCGGGTGCTCTCGACCGTCACGGCGATCACCCCCAACGGCCTCACCTACCTGATGATGGTCACCGGCGTCCTGGCCGGTGCCGCGCTGGTGGTGCCGGGTCTGACCGGCGCCGTCCTGGGCGCCCTGCTGATCCAGCTGTACCTGCTGCTGGACTGCGTGGACGGCGAGGTGGCGCGCTGGCGCCGGCAGACCTCGCTCACCGGCGTCTACCTGGACCGGGTCGGCCACTACATGTCCGAGGCCGCGCTGCTGACCGGCCTCGGCCTGCGCGGCTGCGACCTCTTCCACCGGCAGGGCCCGGCGGCGCACTGGGAGTGGGCCTTCCTCGGCACGCTGGCCGCGCTCGGCGCGATCCTGATCAAGTCCGAGACGGACCTGGTGGACGTGGCCCGCGCCCGCAGCGGCCTGACGGCGGTCGAGGACAGCGCCTCGGTGCCGCGCTCCGCGGCCGTGGCCAAGGCCCGCCGCGCGGCCTCGCTCCTGAAGTTCCACCGCCTGGTGGGCGCGGTCGAGGCCTCGCTGTTCATCCTGGCCGCCGGCGTCGCCGACGCCGTCCACGGCGGTCTGTTCTTCACCCGGCTCGCCGTGGTCGTGCTGGCCGCGATCGCCATGCTGCAGACCGTCCTGCACCTGCTGAGCATCGTCCTTTCGAGCAGGCTCCGATGAACACTTCCGCGAACACCTCCACGAACACCTCCACGAACACCTCTATGAACACCTCCGCGAACGCCGCCGCCGGTCCAGGCGCCGACGGCTTCCGCCTCGGCGCCGTGATCATCACGATGGGCAACCGCCCAGCCGAGCTGAACGCCCTGATCGAGTCCGTCCGCGCCCAGGAGGGCCCGGCGGTCGAGCTGGCCGTGGTGGCCAACGGCGCGCCGCTGCCCCCGCTGCCGGAGGGCGTGCGCAGCGTCGAGCTGCCGGAGAACCTCGGCATCCCCGGCGGGCGCAACGTCGGCATCGAGCTGTTCGGCCGGGACGGGCGGGACGTCGACGCCATCCTGTTCCTGGACGACGACGGCCACCTGCCGCGCACCGACTCCGCCCGCCTCCTGCGCGAGGCCTTCACCGCCGACCCGGAGCTGGGCATCGTCTCGTTCCGGATCGCCGACCCCGACACCGGTGTCACCGCGCGCCGGCACGTGCCCCGGCTGCGCGCGAGCGACCCGCTGCGCTCCTCCCGGGTGACGACCTTCCTGGGCGGCGCGAGCGCCGTGCGCTGCACGGTGTTCGAGCAGGCCGGGCAGCTACCCGCCGAGTTCTTCTACGCGCACGAGGAGACCGACCTCGCGTGGCGCGCGCTGGACGCCGGCTGGGCCATCGACTACCGGGCGGACGTGGTCCTGCACCACCCGACGACCTCGCCGGCCCGGCACGCCACGTATTTCCACAACGTGGCGCGGAACAGGGTTTGGCTCGCGCGACGGAACCTTCCGGCCCTGTTCGTGCCTCTCTATCTGGGAACCTGGTTCCTGCTGACCCTGGCCCGCCGCCCCTCCCCGGAGGCGCTGAAGGCCTGGTGGGGCGGGTTCCGGGCGGGCTGGCGCGAACCTTGCGGTCCGCGTCGCCCGATGCGATGGCGTACCGTTTGGCGATTGACCAGGCTGGGCCGCCCACCGGTCATCTGATCTCATTTGATCGAATGATCGATCGCTGCGGCCGGTGCCACACACCGGCCGGACTCCCCCGTGATCCCAGTGGATCCCCATCGGCGCAAGGCCGGCGGACCCCCGCCGACCGGCCGCCCCGACCGATCCCGCGTGAAGGACGAATGTGTCGACAGTGAGTGAACCCGTCAGCCTCTCAGCCCCCAGGGGGGCGGACGCGGGCCTGACCCCCAAGCAGCTTGCGGACAAGTACGGCCTGGCCGTGAGCGGCCGGCGGCCCGGCCTCTTCGCCTACACCAAGCAGCTCTGGGCCCGGCGCCACTTCATCTGGGCCTTCGCCACCGCCCGACTGGTGGCGCAGTACACCGATGCCAAGCTCGGCCAGCTGTGGCAGGTCGTGACCCCGCTGCTGAACTGCGCGGTGTTCTACCTGGTCTTCGGCGTGATCCTGAAGAGCAAGGACAACTTCCCGCCGAACACCTACATCGCGTGGCTGTGCATCGGCGTCTTCGTCTTCCAGTTCACCCAGAACGCGGTGCAGTCCGGCACCCGGGCGATCTCCGACAGCCTCGGGCTGATCCGCGCGCTGCACTTCCCGCGCGCCTGCCTGCCGATCGCCTTCACGGTGATCCAGCTGCAGCAGCTGCTGATCTCGATGGTGGTCCTGGTCGCCACCGTCCTGGCGGCCGGCATCACGCCGGGCCGCACCTGGCTGCTGATCATCCCGGCGCTGCTCCTGCAGACGATGTTCAACACCGGCGTCTCCCTGATCTTCGCCCGGATCGGCGCCAAGACCAGTGACATCTCCCAGCTGATCCCGTTCGTGATGCGCGCCTGGATGTTCCTGTCCGGCGTGATGTTCAGCATCCAGGACAAGGTCAGCACCTGGCCCCACTACATCCAGACGATCATGGCCGTCAACCCGGCCTCGGTCTACATGGACCTGCTGCGGCACGCCTTCGCGCCGATCATCTACAACCACCACCAGCCCGCCCACCAGACGATCCCGCCGCACCAGTGGATGTACGGCATCGCCTGGGGCGTGGGGATGTTCATCGTCGGATACGTCTTCTTCTGGAAGGCCGAGGAGGAGTACGGCCGTGGCTGACGCAGACCTGAACAAGAACACCGTCCGGGACACCGACGTCGCCCGCGAGCCCACCGTCGTCGTCGACGACGTGCACATCGTCTACCGCGTGCACGGCGCCGGCTCCGGCAAGGGCAGCGCGACCTCGGCGCTCAGCCGCATCGTCAGCCGCAAGCGCTCGGCCGGCGTGCGCGAGGTGCACGCCGTGCGCGGCATCAGCTTCACCGCCTACAAGGGCGAGGCGGTCGGCCTGATCGGCTCGAACGGCTCCGGCAAGTCGACCATGCTGGCCGCCATCGCGGGCCTGCTGCCGACCGAGAAGGGCGGCATCTACACCAACGGCCAGCCCTCGCTGCTGGGCGTGAACGCGGCCCTGATGAACGAGCTCACCGGTGAGCGCAACGTCGTCCTCGGCTGCCTCGCGATGGGCATGCCGCCGGCCGAGGTCCGGCGCCGCTACCAGGACATCGTCGAGTTCTCGGGCATCAACGAGAAGGGGGACTTCATCTCCCTGCCGATGCGCACCTACTCCTCCGGCATGGGCGCCCGCCTGCGGTTCTCCATCGCCGCGGCGAAGACCCACGACGTGCTGCTGATCGACGAGGCGCTGGCCACCGGCGACCAGGCCTTCCAGCAGCGCAGCAAGAAGCGGATCGAGGAGCTGCGCCAGTCGGCCGGTACGGTCTTCCTGGTCAGCCACGACAACAGCTCGATCCGCGAGGTCTGCGAGCGGACCATCTGGATCGAGCACGGCGAGCTGGTCATGGACGGCCCGACCGACGAGGTCGTCGGCCGCTACGAGCGCGGCGAGCGCCCGTAGCACCCGAGCCGCGCGGGGGGCGTGTGCCGGACGTGACGCCCGTGCTCGGACGCGTGTCCGAGTCGGGCCGGTGATGCCCATCGGTGTAGAACGGGGGAGTGACAGCAGTGTCGGCTTCGGCCCAGCCCAGCAACGAGCCCGTGGACCAGACCGCGGGGGCGACCCTGGAGAAGGCGAGCGCGGAGAACTTCCCGGTCGCCCCCTTCTTCCTGCCCGCCGCCTGGCGCGGTGACCTGATGGCGGTCTACGGCTTCGCCCGGCTGGTCGACGACGCGGGCGACGGCGACCTCGCCGACCCGGCCGGCGCCGCCCGCCTCCTCGGCGTCGACACCCCCTTCCCGGCGTCCGCCACCACCCCTTCGGCCCAGTGCGGCCCGCCCGCTCCCGACGAGGTCGCCTTCCGGCTCGCCCTGCTCGACGGACTGGACCGCGACCTCGACCGGGTGTTCGAGACGGCGCTGCGCCCGGGCGGCGCCGACCGGCCCCGGCACCCGCTGATGCGCGCCCTCGTCCCGGTCGTCGACCGGCACGGACTGACCCCCGAGCCCTTCCGCCGCCTGATCGAGGCCAACCGGGTCGACCAGACCACCGCCCGCTACGCCACCTGGGACGACCTCGTCGGCTACTGCACGCTCTCCGCCGACCCGGTGGGCCGACTGGTGCTCGCCATCGCCGGCGTCTCGACGCCCGAGCGGGTCGGGCTCTCCGACGCGATCTGCACCGCCCTCCAAGTGGTCGAACACCTCCAGGACGTCGCCGAGGACCTCGCCCGCGGCCGGATCTACCTGCCCGCCGAGGACCTGGAGCGCTTCGGCGTCACCGAGGCCGACCTGGCCGCGCCGAGCGCCGACGGCCCGGTCCGCGAGCTGATCGCCTTCGAGGCCGAGCGGGCCCGCACCCTGCTCGACCGCGGCGCGCCGCTGGTAGGTACGGTTCGGGGGAGGCTTCGACTGCTCCTGGCGGGATTCACCGCAGGTGGTTACGCGGCCCTGGCGGCCGTCGAGGACGCCGGGTACGACGTGCTCGCCCAGCAGGCGAAGCCGGACAAGCGCCGCCTCGCAGCGAAGGCGGCGGCCATCTTCGCGAAGGGAAGGTGAACGCCCGAGTGGCGGCATCACCACTGGCGTCGGCCCAGGTCATGGCGGCCTACCGGTACTGCGAGGCAGTCACCGGACTCCAGGCGCGCAACTTCAGCTACGGCATCCGGCTGCTGCCGGAGCCCAAGCGGCTGGCCATGTCGGCCCTGTACGCCCTGGCCCGCCGGGTGGACGACATCGGCGACGGCGACCTGCCCGCCGACCGCAAGGCCGAGGCACTGCTGCGCACCCGCGAACTGCTGGACGACGTCCGCGCCGGCAAGGTCGCCGAGGACGACACCGACCCGATCAAGGTCGCCCTCGCGGACGCGGCCCGTCGCTTCCCGATCCCGATCGGCGGCTTCGACGAACTGATCGACGGCGTCGAGATGGACCTCAAGGGCGCCGAGTACCAGACGTACGAGGAGCTCAAGGTCTACTGCCGCTGCGTGGCCGGCGCGATCGGCCGGCTGTCGCTCGGCGTGTACGGCTGCGACGACCCCGAGCGCGGGGCGCACTATGCCGACACCCTCGGGCTCGCGCTCCAGCTCACCAACATCCTGCGCGACCTGCGCGAGGACGCCCTGAACGGCCGCACCTACCTGCCCACCGAGGACCTGGTCCGGTTCGGCTGCCAGGAGGGCTTCGCCCAGCCCAGGCCGCCGGCCGGCGCGGACTTCACCGGCCTGGTCGCCTTCGAGGCCGCCCGGGCGCAGGCCGCGTTCGAGGAGGGCCTGCGGCTGCTGCCGATGCTCGACCGCCGCAGCCGGGCCTGCACGGCCGCGATGGCCGGCATCTACCACCGGCTGCTCGGCCGGATCGCGGCCGACCCCGAGTCGGTGCTGCGCGGCCGGGTCTCGCTGCCGGGCTGGGAGAAGGCGTACGTGGCGCTTTCCGGGCTCGCCGGGGGGCGTTCTTGATTCTCGCCGCAGTTCTGTCACGCTGTGTCAGCGGGGAATCACGCATGGGTAGAGCCGCGTTGTCCACGACCGAGCCGACCACGGCAGCCGCCGCCGGGCGGTCCAGCGATCGCGAGGGGGAGGGCCGATGACCGGGCGAGCCGATGCCGCGCGCCCGGCCGCCGTCGTGGTCGGCGGCGGCCTGGCCGGGATCACCGCCGCGCTGCGCCTGGCCGAGGCAGGGCAGCGGGTCACCCTGGTGGAGGGGCGGCCCCGGCTCGGCGGCCTCGCCTTCTCCTTCCGGCGCGGCGAGCTGACCGTCGACAACGGCCAGCACGTCTACCTGCGCTGCTGCACCGCCTACCGCGGCCTGCTCGACCGGCTCGGCGCCACCCGCCTCACCCACCTCCAGGAGCGGCTCGACGTCCCGGTGCTCTCCGTCACCGGCCCGGCCGAGGCGCCCGTGCGCACCCTCGGCCGGCTGCGCCGGGCCGGCCTGCCGGTCCCGCTGCACCTGGCCGGCAGCCTCGCCCGCTACCCGCACCTCGGCCCGGCCGACCGCGCCCGGGTGGTCCGCGGCGCGCTCGCCCTCCAGCGCCTCGACCTGGCGGACCCGGCGCTGGACGGCACGTCCTTCGGCGCGTGGCTGCGCCGCCACGGGCAGAACGAGCGGACCCTCGCCGCCCTGTGGGACCTGGTCGGCGTCGCCACCCTGAACGCCTACGCGGACGACGTGTCGCTGGCCCTCGCGGCCATGGTGTTCAAGACCGGCCTGCTCTCCGACCCGGGCGCCTCCGACATCGGCGTCGCCGCCGTCCCGCTCGGCACCATCCACCACGACCGGGCGCTCGCCGAGCTGGAGCGCGCGGGCGTGACGGTGCTGCTGCGCGCCCGCGCGGCGGAGCTCAAGCCCGGCGCGCAGCAGCACGCCGTACGCCTGGAGGGCGGCGAGCTGCTCACCGCCGAGACCGTCGTCCTGGCCGGCGCCCAGGACAGCGCGGCCGCCCTGCTGCCGCCGGACGCGATCCCCGCACAGGAGCGCCTGGCCGGCTTCGGCACCTCGCCGATCCTCAACGTCCACGTCGTCTACGACCGCAAGGTCCTGCGCCGCCCCTTCTTCGCGGCGCTCGACTCCCCGGTCCAGTGGGTCTTCGACCGCACCGACCACTCCGGACTGGCCGCCACGCCGCTCGGCCGCGAGCACCCCGGCGCCCAGTACCTGGCGCTCTCCCAGTCCGCCGTGCGGGACGAGATCGACCTGCCCGTCGCCGAGCTGCGCGAGCGGTACCTCCCGGAGCTCGCCCGGCTGCTGCCCGCCGCGGCGGGCGCCGAGGTGCTGGACTTCTTCGTCACCCGCGAGCGCACCGCCACGTTCGACCCGGCCCCCGGCACCGCGGCGCTGCGCCCCTCGGCGGGCACCCGCGTGCCCGGCCTGCTGCTGGCCGGTTCGTGGACGGCCACGGGCTGGCCCGCGACGATGGAGGGGGCCGTGCGCAGCGGCCACGCCGCGGCCGACGCGGCGCTCGCCGCCTCAGGCGCCCGCCGCCCGGTGGACCGGGGCGACGGGAGGTGGCCGAGGTGACCAGCGGCCCCGTCGCCGGCGACCCCGCGAGAGCCGGCGCCCGTCCCCCCGGACGCGCCGGGCACCCCGGGCGCGCCGACACCGCAAGCATCCGGCCGGCCCGCGCGGTCCGGCACCACCAGGGAGAGGGAACGCACGTGGAGTCACGCACCGGCACCGCCGCTGGAGGCACGGCGCACGCCGAACCGGTCTCGGTGCCGGAGCTGCTGGCCCGCAGCCGCACGCTCTGCACCCCGCCGCTGCGCGCCGCCGTCGCCCGTTTGGCCGCACCGATGGACACCGTCGCGGCGTACCACTTCGGCTGGATCGACCGGGACGGCACGGCCGTGAAGGGCGACGGCGGCAAGGCCGTGCGCCCGGCGCTGGCCCTGCTGTCCGCCCAGGCGGCGGGTGCGTCCGCCGAGGTGGGAGTGCCCGGCGGGGTCGCCGTTGAACTGGTACACAACTTCTCCCTGCTCCATGATGATCTGATGGACGGTGACGAGACCCGGCGCCACCGGGCGACCGCCTGGACGGTCTTCGGCCCGGCCCAGGCGATCCTGGTCGGCGACGCCCTGGCGACGCTCGGGACGGAGGTGCTGCTCGACGCCGGCGCGGCCGGTCCGGCGAGCGCCGCCGACGCCTCGCGCGCCGTCCGGCTGCTCACCACCGCCACCCGCCGGCTCATCGACGGGCAGGCGATGGACGTCGCCTTCGAGCAGCGCGACAGCGTCACCGTCGCCGAGTGCCTGGAGATGGAGGGCGGCAAGACCGCCGCCCTGCTCGCCGCCGCCTCGGCGATCGGCGCCGTGCTGGCCGGGGCCGACGACGAGGTCTCCGGCTCGCTCCAGCGCTACGGCCACCACCTGGGCCTGGCCTTCCAGGCGGTGGACGACCTGCTCGGCATCTGGGGCGCCACCGAGGTCACCGGCAAGCCGCACTGGGGCGACCTGCGCCAGCGCAAGAAGTCCCTGCCGGTCGCCGCCGCCCTCGCCGAGGGCGGCGCCGCGTCGCGCCGCCTGGCCGAGCAGCTGGCCGACCCCTCGGGCCGCGGGGAGGAGAGCGAGCCCGAGCTCGCCGCCCGGGCCGCGCTGATCGAGCAGGCCGGCGGCCGCGCCTGGACCCAGGAGGAGGCCCGCCGCCAGCACACGACCGCCCTCGCCGCTCTCGACGAGGTGCCCATGTCCGACCCGGTGCGCGAGCACTTCGTCGCACTCGCCGAATTCGTGGTGGTACGAGAGAGGTGACGTTACGTTGACAGCAACCGCGGACGGCCGGCTCGACCCTGAGTACGATCCCGAGCCGGTCGCGGTGGGCGACCGCCCCCCGGCCCTGCTGGGCACCGGACTGTGGCGGCCCGAGGACCCCGCCCCGCCCCCACCGGGCGGGGAAGCGGCCCCGGGTCCGGCCGACGCCCGGGACGCGCTGGCCCGGGCCACCGCCCACCTGCTCTCGCTGCAGAGTCCGGACGGCTGGTGGAAGGGCGATCTGGAGACCAACGTCACCATGGACGCCGAGGACTTACTGCTCCGGCAGTTCCTCGGGATCCGCACCGAGGAACAGACCGCGGCCACCGCCGACTGGATCCGCTCCCAGCAGGGGGAGGACGGCACCTGGGCCACCTTCCACGGCGGGCCGCCCGAACTGTCCACGACCGTCGAGGCGTACGTCGCCCTCAAACTCGCCGGCGACGACCCGGACGCACCGCACATGCTTGCCGCCGCGCGCTACGTCCGCTCCGCCGGGGGCATCGCCGCCGCCCGGGTCTTCACCCGGATCTGGCTCGCGCTCTTCGGCTGGTGGCCCTGGGAGCGGCTGCCCGAGATGCCGCCCGAGATCATCTTCCTGCCCCGCTGGCTGCCGCTGAACATCTACGCCTTCGGCTGCTGGGCCCGCCAGACCATCGTCCCGCTGACCGTCGTCTCGGCCCACCGCCCGGTCCGCCCGGCGCCCTTCGCGCTCACCGAGCTGCACACCGACCCCGGTGACCCCTTCCCCGACCGGCCGCTCGCCCCCGCCACCAGCTGGGACGGCCTCTTCGAGCGCCTCGACAAGGTCCTGCACGCCTACCACCACCGCGCGTTGCGCCCGCTGCGCAAGCACGCCATCGCCCAGGCCTGCCGCTGGATCGTCGAGCGGCAGGAGGCCGATGGCTGCTGGGGCGGCATCCAGCCGCCCGCCGTCTACTCGCTGATCGCCCTGCACCTGGAGGGCTACGAGCTGGAGCACCCGGTGATGCAGGCCGGGCTCACCGCCTTCGACCGCTTCACCGTGCACACCGAGGACGGCATGCGCTGGCTGGAGGCCTGCCAGTCCCCGGTCTGGGACACCTGCCTGGCCACCATCGCCCTGGTCGACGCCGGACTGCCGGCCGACCACCCGGCGCTGGTGACCGCCGTCGACTGGATGCTCGGCGAGGAGATCCGCAAGCGCGGCGACTGGAGCGTGCGGCGGCCCTCGCTGGAGGCGGGCGGCTGGGCGTTCGAGTTCGAGAACGACACCTACCCCGACATCGACGACACCGCCGAGGTGGTGCTCGCGCTGCGCCGGGTCGCCCACCCCGATCCGGCGAAGGTCGACGGGGCGGTGGACCGGGGAGTGCGCTGGAACCTCGGCATGCAGTCCAAGAACGGCGCCTGGGGCGCCTTCGACGTCGACAACACCAGCACCCTGCCGAACAAGCTGCCGTTCTGCGACTTCGGCGAGGTCGTCGACCCGCCGTCCGCCGACGTCACCGCGCACGTCGTCGAGATGCTCGCCGAGGTCGGCCAGGCGCGGGACCCGCGCACCCGGCGCGGCGTGGAGTGGCTGCTGCGCAACCAGGAGGCCGACGGCTCCTGGTTCGGCCGCTGGGGCACCAACTACATCTACGGCACCGGCTCGGTGCTGCCCGCCCTCGTCGCGGCCGGCGTGCCGGACGAGCACCCGGCGATCCGCCAGGCCGTCCGCTGGCTGGAGGACCGCCAGAACGCCGACGGCGGCTGGGGCGAGGACATGCGCTCCTACGACGACCCGGCGCGCTGGGCCGGGCGCGGCGACTCGACCGCCTCGCAGACCGCGTGGGCGCTGATGGCGCTGCTCGCGGCCGGCGAGGGCCCCGAGCGTCGGGCCAACCCGGCGGTGGAGCGCGGGGTCGACTGGCTGGTGCGCACCCAGCTGCCCGAAGGCACGTGGGACGAGCCGCAGTTCACCGGGACCGGCTTCCCGTGGGACTTCTCCATCAACTACCACCTGTACCGGCTGGTCTTCCCCGTCACCGCCCTCGGCCGCTACCTGGGCGGCGGTCCGGCGGTCCTGCGGGAGGGCGCCGGCCCGGTGATCGGGGCGTCCCGGTGACCACCCCGCCCCTGCTGGTGCTCTGCGCGCTCGGCCCCGAGGTCTGGGCCCTGCGCGGCGGGAACTGGCGCGGCTCGGCGGGCGGGCCGCCGGTGCTGCTGCGCACCGGGGTGGGCCGGCGGCGGGCCGGCCACGCGGTGCGCCGGGTGCTCGGCTCCGCCCCGGGCGGCTACGGCGCGGTCGTGGTGGCCGGCTTCGGCGCGGCCGTCGGCCCCGGGATCGCCCCGGGGGACGTCGTCGTCGCCGACGGCGTGCGCAACGCGGAGGGCAACCTGTTCGCCGTCCGCTCGGCCGCCGACCTCGCCCGGGCGCTCAAGGAGCGCGGGCTGGCCGTGCACACCGGGGTGCACCACACCGCCGACCACGTCGTCCGCGGCCTCGAACGGCGGGCCCTGTACCTCCAGGGCGCGCTCGCCGTCGACATGGAGGCCGCCGCCGTCCTCGCCGCGCTGCACGAGCTGCGGCCCGCGCTGCCCGCGGCCGTCCTGCGGGTGGTCGTGGACACCCCCGAGCGGGAGCTGCTGCGGCCCGGGACGCTCCCCGCGGGGGTGCGCGCCTGGCGGACCCTCCGCGCGACCGTTCCCGCCCTCGTCGACTGGTACCGGCAGGACCTCCCGGACCGCAGGGAACCGCACCACCCCACATCCTCGACGCTCCCCCAGGAGGCGAGCTAGCCATGGCCATGCCGTTGCGCCAGACCGTGCGGGTCGGCACCTACCTCATGCAGCAGAAGCTGCTCAAACGGCGGGACAAGTTCCCCCTGATCGTCGAGCTGGAACCGCTGTTCGCGTGCAACCTCGCGTGCGAGGGCTGCGGCAAGATCCAGCACCCGGCGGGCGTGCTGAAGCAGCGGATGCCGGTCGCCCAGGCGGTCGGCGCGGTGCTGGAGTCCGGCGCGCCGATGGTCTCGATCGCCGGCGGCGAACCGCTGATGCACCCGCAGATCGACGAGATCGTCCGGCAGCTGGTGGAGCGCCGCAAGTACGTGTTCCTGTGCACCAACGCGCTGCTGCTGCGCAAGAAGATCGACAAGTTCCGGCCCTCGCCCTACTTCACCTTCGCCGTGCACATCGACGGCATGCGCGAGCGGCACGACGAGTCGGTGGCCAAGGAGGGCACCTTCGACGAGGCGGTGGCGGCCATCAAGGAGGCCAAGCGGCGCGGCTTCCGGGTCACCACCAACAGCACCTTCTTCAACACCGACACCCCGCAGACCGTCATCGAGGTGCTGGACTACCTCAACGACGAGCTCAAGGTCGACGAGATGATGATCTCCCCGGCCTACGCCTACGAGAAGGCCCCCGACCAGGAGCACTTCCTCGGCGTCACCCAGACCCGCGAGCTGTTCCGCAAGGCCTTCGCCGGCGGCAACCGGCAGCGCTGGCGCCTCAACCACAGTCCGCTCTTCCTGGACTTCCTGGAGGGCAAGAAGGACTTCGAGTGCACGCCGTGGGGCATCCCCAACTACTCGCTCTTCGGCTGGCAGCGGCCCTGCTACCTGATGGCCGACGGGTACGTGCCCACCTACCGCGAGCTGGTCGAGAAGACCGACTGGAGCAAGTACGGCCGCGGCAAGGACCCCCGCTGCGAGAACTGCATGGCCCACTGCGGCTACGAGCCGACGGCGGTGCTCGCCACCATGGGCTCGCTCAAGGAATCGCTGCGCGCGATCACCGAGACCGTCAGCGCCAACCGCGGCCGCTGACCGGAGCCGCTCCGGCGGACCCGGTCGCTCCAGACCGGCCCGGGCGCCGTGCCCGGGCCGGCCCCGCCCCTCGGGGGCGAAGGCACCACCGCACCACTCGAGTCGTGAGGTGTACCCATGTCACTGCTCTCCAGCGTCACGTCCCCGGCCGACCTGCGAAAGCTCCCCGCCGCCGAACTGCCGCTGCTCGCCGACGAGATCCGCGACTTCCTGATCGACGCCGTCACCCGGACCGGCGGGCACCTCGGCCCGAACCTCGGCGTGGTGGAGCTGACCATCGCCCTGCACCGGGTCTTCGACTCCCCGTACGACCGGATCGTCTTCGACACCGGACACCAGAGCTACGTCCACAAGCTCCTCACCGGGCGCCAGGACTTCAGCCGGCTGCGGATGAAGGGCGGCCTGTCCGGCTACCCGTCGCGCGCCGAGTCCGAGCACGACCTCGTCGAGAACTCGCACGCCTCCACCGCCCTCTCCTACGCCGACGGCCTCGCCAAGGCCGCCCAGCTGCTCGGCCAGCACGACCGGCACACCGTCGCCGTCATCGGCGACGGCGCGCTCACCGGCGGGCTCGCCTGGGAGGCGCTCAACAACATCGCCGACGCGAAGGACCGGCCGCTCGTCATCGTCGTCAACGACAACGAGCGCTCCTACGCGAAGACGATCGGCGGCCTCGCCCACCACCTCGCCACCCTGCGCACCACCCAGGGCTACGAGCGCTTCCTCGCCCTCGGCAAGGGCGCGCTGCAACGAACCCCGCTGGTCGGCCAGCCGATCTTCGACGCGCTGCACGGCGCCAAGAAGGGCTTCAAGGACGCGTTCGCCCCACAGGGCATGTTCGAGGACCTCGGGCTCAAGTACCTCGGCCCGATCGACGGCCACGACCTCGGCGCCGTCGAACAGGCGCTGCGCCAGGCCCGGGGCTTCGGCGGCCCGGTCATCGTGCACTGCCTGACCGTCAAGGGACGCGGCTACCGCCCCGCCGAACAGGACGAGGCCGACCGCTTCCACGCCGTCAACCCGATCGACCCCTACACCTGCCTGCCGATCTCGCCCAGCGGCGGCGTCTCGTGGACCTCGGTGTTCGGCGAGGAGATGGTCGCGCTCGGCGCCGAGCGGCCCGACGTCGTGGCGATCACCGCGGCGATGCTCCAACCGGTCGGGCTGGAACGGTTCGCCAAGGCCCATCCCGAACGCACCTTCGACGTCGGCATCGCCGAGCAGCACGCCGTCACCAGCGCCGCCGGGCTCGCCACCGGCGGGCTGCACCCCGTCGTCGCCGTCTACGCGACCTTCCTCAACCGCGCCTTCGACCAGGTCCTGATGGACGTCGCCCTGCACCGGCTCGGCGTCACCTTCGTCCTCGACCGCTCCGGGGTGACCGGGCCCGACGGCGCCTCGCACAACGGGATGTGGGACATGTCGATCCTCCAGGTCGTGCCGGGCCTGCGGCTCGCCGCCCCGCGCGACGCCGACCAGCTGCGCGCCCAGCTGCGCGAGGCCGTCGACGTGGCCGACGCCCCCACCGTCGTGCGCTTCCCCAAGGCGACCATCGGGCCCGCCGTCCCGGCCGTCGAACGCGTCGGCGGCGTGGATGTGCTGCTGCGCACCGGCGACCTGCCCGAGATCCTCCTGGTCGCCGTCGGCACCACCGCGCCGGCCTGCCTGGACGCCGCCCGGCTGCTGATCGCCGAGGGCTTCGCCGCGACCGTCGTCGACCCGCGGTGGGTCAAGCCCGTCGACCCGGCGCTGCCCGCACTCGCCGCCGCCCACCGGCTCGTGGTCACCGTCGAGGACAACGGGCGCACCGGGGGCGTGGGCGCCGCCGTCGCCCAGGCGCTGCGCGACGCCGACGTCGACGTCCCGGTGCGGGTGCTCGGCCTGCCCCAGGAGTTCCTCGGCCACGCGGCCCGCGGCGAGGTCCTGGAGGAGGCCGGGCTGACCGGCACCGGGGTCGCGGCCCAGACCGCCGTCTTCGCCAAGAACCTGCTACCGACCAGAGGAGCGAACCCGCGCCATGCCGGCTGACCCCGACCGCACCGCCTTCGACCTCGCCGCCCTGATCGCCGAGCGCGGCGGCGAGCGGTACGAGCTGCACGGCCGCTACCTCAACCCGCAGCTGCCGCGGATGCTCCACACCATCGGCTTCGACAAGTACTACGAGCGCGCGCAGGGCCCGTACTTCTACGACGCCGAGGGCAACGAGTACCTCGACATGCTGGCCGGCTTCGGCATCTTCGCCCTCGGGCGCCACCACCCCGTGGTGCGCTCGGCGGTCCAGCAGGTCATGGACCTCGACCTGCCCGACCTCGTGCGCTTCGACTGCTCGCCGCTGCCCGGGCTGCTGGCCGAGCGGCTGCTCTCGTACGCGCCGGGGCTGGACCGGGTGTTCTTCGGCAACAGCGGCACCGAGGCGGTCGAGACCGCGCTCAAGTTCGCCCGCTACGCCACCGGCCGCAAGCGGATCCTCTACGCCGACCACGCCTTCCACGGGCTGACCGTCGGCTCGCTCTCCGTCAACGGGGAGAACGGCTTCCGCAAGGGCTTCGACCCGCTGCTGCCCGACACCGCCATCCCGCTCGGCGACCTCGGCGCGCTGGCCAAGGAGCTGAAGCGCGGCGACGTCGCGGCGCTGATCGTCGAGCCGATCCAGGGCAAGGGCGTCCTCGCGCCGCCGCCCGGCTGGCTGCGGGCGGCCCAGGACCTGCTGCACGAGCACAAGGCGCTGCTGATCTGCGACGAGGTACAGACCGGGATCGGCCGCACCGGGGAGTTCTTCGCCTACCAGTACGAGGAGGGCGTGCTGCCCGACCTGGTCTGCGCGGCCAAGGCGCTCTCCGGCGGCTACGTGCCGGTCGGGGCGACGCTCGGCAAGGGCTGGATCTTCGAGAAGGTGTACTCCTCGATGGACCGCGTGCTCGTCCACTCGGCCAGCTTCGGCTCCAACGCCCAGGCGATGGCGGCCGGGCTCGCGACCCTGGAGGTCATGCGCGACGAGAAGGTGGTCGAGAACGCCCGGCAGGTCGGCGACCACTTCCGGGAGCGGCTCGCCGCGCTCGTCGACAGGTACGAGCTGCTGGCCGAGGTGCGCGGCAAGGGGCTGATGATCGGCATCGAGTTCGGCCGGCCCAGGTCGCTCAAGCTGCGCACCGGGTGGACCGCGCTCCAGGCGGCCCGCAAGGGGCTGTTCGCCCAGATGGTGGTCGTGCCGCTGCTCCAGCGCCACCGGATCCTGACCCAGGTGTCCGGGGACCACCTGGAGGTGATCAAGCTGATCCCGCCGCTGATCATCACCGAGCGGGACGTCGACCGGTTCGTCACGGCGTTCACCGACGTCATGGACGACGCACACCGGGGGAGCGGGCTGATGTGGGACTTCGGGCGGACGCTGGTGAAGCAGGCGGTCGGCAACCGCTGACGGCCGTTGCCGGAAGGAGCGGGAAGCCGGCCCGGCCGACTTCCCGCTCCGGGGGAGACACCGCGTCAGAGCTCGGTCCGGCGGCGCCGGATGACCACGACGAGATCGACGGCGGCGAACAGGGTGAGCAGGCCCATCACGACCGCGAAGCCGGTGAGGGTGCCGCTGCTCGGGGCCCCGTACGACGGGGAGTTGGCCGCCCAGACCGCGAAGGCCACCGTCGCGATCGCGAACAGCGGGGTGAAGGTGAGCGACAGCAGGTAGCGGAGCTTGAGGTCGCTGCGGGCGGTCGAGGGCTCGGTGCCGCTGCGCCAGCGCCGCGGGGTCGTGGTGCGCATGCCCGTTCACCTCCCGGCCGCACGGGTGCGGGCTACGATTCCAGCGTACGTCCGAGGGACGGGCCGGGGAGGGGCGATGACGGGATCGGGCGGGGAACGACCGGGGGCCGGCGGCGGCGATCAGGGGGGCGCGGGCCACGCCTGGGACGGGCCGGAGGGGGACGCCGAGGGCTACGCGGGACTGCGGATCGAGCGGGCGCGGGAACTGGCCCGGCGGCACGGGTGGGCCTCGGTCCGGGTGCTGGAGCCGGACGCGATGATCACCATGGAGTACCGGGAGGGGCGGCTCAACCTCGCGGTGCGCGACGGCGTGGTGGAGCGTAGCTGGGAGGGGTGAGGCGCCGTACCGGGCCGTTGACCCGGCCGTCGTTCATCGGTTCCGGACGTCCCGGCGGCTCCGGCTCCCGCTTCGGTTTCGGCTCCGGCGCCTGCGGCTGGTGATCCACTCCTCGGCCGTGGTGACGAGCGGCTCCAGCAGCGGCAGCGAGAGCAGCACCAGCAGTCCGGCGGCCCAGCCGGCCAGGACGTCGGTGACCCAGTGGGTGCCCAGGTAGACGGTGGTCAGGCCGATCGAGCAGGCGGTGGCGGCGGCGATCAGCGCGCCGGTGCGGCGCCAGCGGACGGCGAGGTAGGCCAGCACACCCCAGGTGACGACGGCGTTGGCGGTGTGGCCGGACGGGAAGATCGTGCCGCCGGAGAAGAGCTCGGGGGAGCCGACGTACTGGGCGTAGTGCGGGCCGAGCCGGCCGGTGACGATCTTGACGGCGCCGACGGTGACGTTGAGCAGCAGCAGGGCGACGCCCATCACCAGGAGCGGGCGCAGCCGGCCGAGCCGGTGGGCGCGCCAGGCGAGCCAGGCGAAGGCGGCGATCGCGGAGGGGCCGCGCTGGCCGGCCACCACCCAGGTGCCGAGCAGCGGCTCCAGGCCGGGCCAGCGCTCGTAGGGGCGCAGCAGGCGGACCGACCAGTCGAGGTCGACGAGGGCGGTGTTGAGGAGTACACCGGCGAGTACCAGCAGGTAGCAGGCGCAGGTGGCGAGGAGCAGGAGCGCGCGGCGGCGGCTCATCGGGGGCCAGCCGGGCTCGGCGGTGGTCGGGCCGAGCGGCGCGCGGCCGTCCGGGGCCGGGCGCACGGGCCGCCCCGGGGACGGCCGGCCGGGGCGGCGGGAGGTGTTCTCCGGGCCCTGCTTCGGGAATTGCCGGGAGGCACTCGGGGCTTGCACGGGGGTGACCCTACCCATCCGTCCGGTGCCATTTCGGGGGTAATTGTCATTTCCCCGGGAAATCGACAATCCGGTCGGCAGGGGATGGTCCGGGGAGTGATTTCGGCTAATCCCCGATCGAAAGTCCGTGTGGTGTTCGAATCATCCTTCAAAAGGCTCGGTAAAAAGAACGGGGCGGCCGGCCGGTCCGCCCGGCCGCCCGCCCCATGGTCACCCTGTGTAGGTTCCGTGCCCAGCAGAGGGGTCAGTCGAGGGGGCCGCCCGCGACGTAGATCACCTGACCGGAGACGAAGCCGGCGCCCTCGCTCGCGAGGAAGGAGATGGTGTGGGCCACATCCTCAGGCAGACCGACCCGCTGGACCGGGATCTGAGAGGCTGCGGCCCGCTTGAAGTCTTCGAAGTCCATGCCGACCCGGGCCGCGGTGGCCGCGGTCATGTCCGTGGCGATGAAGCCCGGGGCCACGGCGTTGGCGGTGACGCCGAACTTGCCGAGCTCGATGGCCAAAGTCTTGGTGAAGCCCTGCAGGCCCGCTTTGGCGGCCGAGTAGTTGGCCTGGCCGCGGTTGCCCTGGGCGGACGAGGAGGACAGGTTGACGATGCGGCCGAAACCCGCGTCCACCATGTGCTTCTGCACCGCGCGGGTCATCAGGAAGGCGCCGCGCAGGTGGACGTTCATGACCGTGTCCCAGTCGGACTCGGACATCTTGAAGAGCAGGTTGTCGCGGAGCACTCCGGCGTTGTTGACCAGGACGACGGGGGCGCCGAGCTCGGCCACCACGCGGTCCACGGCGGCCTGGACCTGCCCGGCGTCCGAGACGTCGGCGCCGACCGCGAGGGCCCGGCCGCCCGCGGCGGTGATCCGGTCGACGGTGTCCTTGCCGGCCGCCTCGTCCAGGTCGAGGACGGCGACCGCGTAGCCGTCGGCGGCCAGTCGGAGGGCGGTGGCGGCGCCCAGGCCGCGTCCGGCGCCGGTGACGACGGCGACCCGGGGGGTGCTCTGCTCGGTCATGCTCGCTCTCGTCTCTCTCAGGATTTTCCCAGGGAAGGGCGTCCCCGGGTGACGCTGGCCACACCCTACCGGCGAGTAGGAAGGGCGGCCAGAGCGGAGACGCGCAGGTGACGGTGGGTAAGGACCGACCGGTCGGCTTTCTGCTGAGAACGGGTTACCGAGAAGGCGTGGCGGCGCGTAAATATGCCAATGTTGCCGAACCTGCGTCTACTATCCGCCCCTGCCTGCCAGCGAGGGCCAGCCGTTTGTATAGTGTCCGCCAGCAGCCACCGGCTGCACGGCTGGAGCGCCCTCCCTCATAGCGGGACGCCCACTCGCCGTTACTGCCCCACCCGGGTGTCCCACACACACCGGGTGTGACATCGGGACGGATACATGGTGCTGGGGGAGATCCCGACGACCCGCGTGTCTGCGCGACTGCAGCAGTCGCCCGGACACCTCATCCGCGTTGCACAGCAGGTCCACACGCGACTGTGGTCCGAACACGTCGGAGCCGATCTCACGGCTCCGCAGTTCGCCGTCCTGCTGGTCCTCGCGCTGGAACCGGGCGCGGACCAGAGGACGGTCGGCGAGCGTGCCTCGCTCGACAAGGCCACGATGGCGGAGATGGTCGCGCGGCTGGTCCGCCGCGGCTTGGTGCTGAGAAGGCGCGACCCGGCCGACGGCCGGCGCAAACTCCTCGCTCTGTCGCAGAGCGGGGCCCAGGCGGTGCGCGAGGCCACCGGAGGCGTGGTCCGCGTGCAGCGCACCCTGTTCGAGCCGCTCGGCGCGGACGAGCAGGTCGAGATCGTCCGGGTGATGGCCAAGATAGCCAGGCTGGAGCCCGCGGCGGTCGTGTACAGCGACGCGCGGCCGATACTGGACGCCCAGCGGGCGATCGGTTACCTGATCAGGGTGAGCCAGCAGGTGCACACCAAGCTCTGGTCGGAGCACGTCGGTGCGGAGCTCACCGCTCCGCAGTACGCGGTGCTCGACGCGCTGGAGCTGGAACCGGGCGCGGACCAGCGCACGGTCGGCGAGCTGGCCTCGCTGGACAAGGCCACGATGGCCGAGATGGTGAGCCGTCTCGTCCGCCGCGGTCTGGTGCAGCGCCGCCGCGACCCCTCGGACGGGCGGCGCAACCTGCTCTCGCTCTCGCCGGCGGGACAGGACCTGCTGCACCGCTCGGCGGCCGGCGTCGCCAAGGTCCAGCAGCTGCTGCTGGCGCCGCTGGACGAGCACGAGCACGCTCCGGCGCTCGCGCTGATCGGCAAGGCCGCCAGGCTCTAGCCTCCGCCCTTTTGAGCTCCAGCCAAAACGATTCGCCAACGTACGGACGATCCCGGGTCAGGGGTCGGGTCGGACGGGGGTGGGTCGGGGAGGGTTTCGGGCTCGTGTCGTAGTGATCGTGTGCTTGTGTGCTCACATATTTGCGGCACGAGTCCCTTCCGGGCATGTCGAAGACCGCCCACTCCTCAACGGGGTGGGCGGTCTTTCGATATGACCGCTGGTCCGGTGGCTACGGGTTCCCGGTCAGGGACGCCTGGCTACGGGTGCCCGGCGTCCCGGCCTCGCGGCCGGGCGGGGCTCAGTTCCAGTCGAAGCCCTGCGGGTCCGGGCCGATGCGCTCGCCGGTGGCGACGCCGGCGATCGCGGCGAGGTCCTCCGCGTCCAGCTCGAAGCCGGCCACGTCCAGGTTCTCCCGGATACGGGAGGGGGTGACCGACTTCGGGATCGCGATGATGCCGCTCTGCAGGTGCCAGCGGAGCACGACCTGGGCGACCGTGCGGCCGTGCTTCTCGGCGATCTTCACCAGCGCCGGCTCGGCGAGCAGGTCCTTGCCCTGGCCCAGCGGGCTCCACGCCTCCGTGGCGATGCCGTGCTCGGCGTGGAAGGCGCGCAGTTCCGTCTGCGGGAAGTACGGGTGCAGCTCGACCTGGTTGAGCGCCGGGACGACCGAGGCCTCGTCGACCAGGCGGGTCAGCTGCTCGGGGCCGAAGTTCGAGACGCCGATGGAGCGGGCCCGGCCGTCGGCCTTGAGCTGCTCCAGCGCCTTCCAGACGTTCGGGTAGGTGCCGTGCATCGGGCGCGGCCAGTGGATCAGGTAGAGGTCGACGTACTCCAGGCCGAGCTTGGCCAGCGAGGCGTCGAACTCGCGCAGGACCGCGTCCCGGCCCTGCGCGCCGGACCAGTCGCGGGTGCCGGAGTTCCACAGCTTCGTGGTGATGTAGAGGTCCTCGCGGGCCACGCCGCCGGCCAGCGCCTCGGTGACGGCCTGGCCGGTGCCCGTCTCGTTCTCGTAGATCGCCGCGGTGTCGATCGAGCGGTAGCCCGCCTCGATGGCGGCGCGGACGGCCGGGGTGGCCTCCGCGTCCGGGACCTGCCACACGCCGAAGCCGAGCTGCGGGATCCGCGTGCCGTCGTTCAGGGTCACGGTGGGGATGTTGCTCACGGGAAGGGGTGCCCTCCTGGTCGACCATGGGTTCCAGTGGGGCAACCGGAACTCATGGAGTGTTTGTTCCCGCCGTTCGGGTGAACCTTCCGGGGCCGGGGGCCGTCCGGGCGGGGAACCGCGGGGGCGGGCCCGGAAAACCTGTTGCGCGGATCACACCGGGGTTGGCAGGCTCGCGGCCATGACCTCCTGAGACACGGGCCCTTCGTGCCCTCCCCAGTCAGCCCCGGCCGCTGCCGGGCGCGTTTCCGTCGCCGTGGCCCGCGCCGCCCGTGGCGCGCGGCGCCTCGAACCATCCCGAAGCCTCCCGGACCGTGCGCACCGCGGACTGCTCGCCGCAGGCCGCGTGCCGCCGAACCGGCGTGCCGCCGTTTCGCGTGCCGCCGCTCCGCGCGCCGACCGGGCCACCCCAGGACCGTCCCCCGAACCACCGGCATCGGAGTGTCATGCCGCTCGCCCCCCTCCCCCTGGCCGATCCCGGCCGCCCCGACCTCTCCTCACCCCTCGCCTTCCTGCGCTGGCTCCAGCGCGCCCAGCGGCGCGGGCAGGTGCTCTCCACCTGCTGGGCGCTGCTGGAGATGGGCGGTCAGGCCGCCCTGCCCGTACCGCTCGGACACGGCGTCCAGGCCGCCGTGGACGGCGACGCGGGCGGGATCTGGCGGGCCGGCGCCCTCGTGGTGCTGCTCGCCGCCGTCGCCTCGCTCGGCACCGTCCTGCTGCACCGCCAGGCGGTCTGGAACTGGATCCACGCCGCCACCCACGTACGGCAGTTGGTCGCCCGGCAGGCCTCGCACCTCGGCGCCGGGCTGTCCCGGCGGATCGCCACCGGCGAGGTCGTCGCGGTCGGCAGCGGGGACGTCGAGCGGATCGGCTGGTACGTCGAGCTCGTCGCCCGCGTCCGGGCCGCGGTGATCGTCTGGCTGGCGGTCAGCGCGGTCGTGCTGGTGACCGAGCCGGTGCTCGGCCTCGGCGTGCTGCTCGGCGTGCCGGTGCTCGCGGCCTCCGTCTGGCCGCTGATCGGGCCGTTCGAGCGGCGCTACGAGAAGCAGCGCGCGCTCGGCGGCAAGGCCACCGAACTGGCCGCCGACACCGTCGCCGGGCTGCGGGTGCTGCGCGGCATCGGCGGCGAAGAACTGTTCCTGGAGCGCTACCGCGCGGCCTCCCAGAAGGTCCGCGCCGCGGCCGTCCGCTCGGCCCGGCTGTGGTCCCTGATGCAGGCCCAACAGGTGCTGCTGCCGGGCCTGTTCGTCGTCGGGGTCACCTGGTACGGGGCCCGGCTGGCGGCCTCCGGGGAACTCGCCGTCGGCACCCTGATCGCCGTGTACGGCGCGACCGCCTTCCTGGCGGCGCCGCTGCGGATCCTCGGCGAGGCCGCGCACGCCTGGAGCGTGGCCCGGGTCTCCGCGGGCCGGGCCGTCCGGGTGCTCTCGCTGCGCCGGACCAGCGGCGCGGCCGAGGCCGCGCTCACCCGGCCGGGCACCTGCGACCTGCACGATCCGGTGACGGGGCTGACCGCGCGGGCCGGCGAGCTGACCGCCGTGGTCTGCGGCGATCCGGACTTCGCCGGAGCGCTCGCCGAGCGGCTCGGCGGGCACGTCCCGACGGCCGAGGAGGAACGGCAGCCCTCCGCCCGGCTCGGCGGGACGGAGCTGGACGCGGTGCCGCTGGCCGAGGCGAGAGCCGCGGTGCTGGTCCACGACAAGGAGCCGGTACTGCTCTCCGGCACACTGGCCGGGCTGTTCGACATCCCGTCCTCGGGCCGGGTCCCGGTCGCCGAGGCGCTCGCGGCCGCCCGCTCCGACGACGTGCTGGAGGCCCTGGTGGAGGGCTCGCCGGAGTGCGGGGGAGACCCGATGCGCGCCCGGATCACCGAGCGCGGCCGGTCGCTGTCCGGCGGCCAGCGCCAGCGCCTCGCACTGGCCCGCGCGCTGCTGGCCGACCCGCCGGTGCTCGTCCTGGACGAGCCCACCAGCGCGGTCGACGCCCACACCGAGTCGCGGATCGCCACCGGGCTGCGCGACGTCCGGGCCGGGCGCACCACCGTGGTGTTCGCGACCAGCCCGCTGCTGCTCGACCAGGCGGACCGGGTGGTGCTGGTCCGCGACGGCCGGGCGGTCGTGGCCGGGCGGCACCGCGAGCTGATGCGGACCGAGCCCGCGTACCGGTCGGTGGTCACCCGTGACGAGGAGGCCGCGCCCGGGGCTCCTGCCCGGGGCGAGGCCGTTGCGGGGAAGACCGTTGCGGGGGCGGCCGCCCGGGGCGGGGAGACCGTGCCCGGGGCGGAGGCGGCTTCCGTGGGGGCCGGGGAGGGGGCCGCGTGAGCACGTCCGTCAACCGTCCTGCGAACAACTGTGCTGCGAACAACTGTCCTGCGAAGCCGGCGAGGAGTACGTCATGAAGCCCCCTCTGCATCAGGAGCAGGGGCCGGCCGCCACCCTGCCGGTCGGCTCGCCGGCCGCCGTGCGCGCGTACCTGCGGCTGCTCGCGCGGCGCCACCGCACGGCCTTCTCCGGGGTGGTGGCGCTGCACTCGGTGGCCACGCTCGCCGGGCTGGTCGGGCCGTGGGTGCTCGGCGGGCTGGTCGAGTCGCTGGCCCCGGACGGTGCGCGGGCCTCCCTCGGGGTGGCCGTCGCCTGGTACCTGCTGGCGCTGGCGGTGCAGTCCGCCTTCACCGGCTGGTCCCGGATGCGCGGCGCGATCCTCGGCGAGCGGGTCCTCGCCGACCTGCGCGAGGACTTCCTGGTCCGCTCGGTCGCGCTGCCCACCGGCGTCCTGGAGCGGGCCGGCACCGGCGACCTCGTCTCCCGGGGCACCACGGACATCGACCGGCTGGACAAGTCCGTGCGCGAGGCGGTGCCCGAACTCGCGGTCGCCGTCGTGTCGTTGCTGCTGGTCCTCGGCGCGCTGCTGATCACCTCGCCGCTGCTCGCGCTCACCTCCCTGGTCGGGCTGCCGTTGCTGCTGGCCAGCTCCCGCTGGTACTTCCGGCGCGCGCCGCAGTCCTACCGCAACGAGTCGGCCGGGTACGCCGCGGTGAACACCGTGCTCGCCGAGACGGTGGACGCCGGGCGGACGGTCGAGGCGCTGCGCCTGGGCGACCAGCGGGTCCGCCTGACCGACCGCAAGCTGCGCGAGTGGCTGGCCTGGGAGCGGTACACGCTGTGGCTGCGCTCGGTGTGGTTCCCGACCGTCGACGCGGTCTACGCCTCGGCGGTGCTGGCCACGCTGGTGCTCGGCGGACTGTTCACCCTCCGCGGCTGGATCACCGTCGGCCAGCTGACCACCGGGGTGCTGTACGCCCAGATGCTCACCGGCCCGGTCGACCTGATCCTGCGCTGGTACGACGAGCTGCAGATCGGGCAGGCCTCGCTGGCCCGGCTGGTCGGCGTCCGCGAGGTGCCGGAGCACGAGGGCGACGAGGGCGCGCGCCCGGACGGCCGCCGGGTCGAGGCCACGGACGTGCGGTTCGGCTACCGCGAGGGCGCGGACGTCCTGCACGGGATCAGCCTGGACGTCGCCCCGGGCAGCCGGGTGGCGCTGGTCGGGCCGTCCGGGGCGGGCAAGTCCACCCTCGGGCGGCTGCTGGCCGGGATCTACGCGCCCGGCCGGGGCAGCGTCACGCTCGGCGGCGCGGCGCTCGCGCGGATGCCGGCCGAGCGGGTCCGGGCCGAGGTGGCGCTCGTCAACCAGGAGCACCACGTCTTCGTGGGTACGCTGCGGGACAACCTGCGGCTGGCCGCGCCCGGGGCCGATGACACCGAGCTGAGGGCCGCGCTCGACGCGGTGGATGCCGGTGCCTGGGTGGACGCCCTCCCGGAGGGCCTGGACACCGAGGTCGGCTCCGGCGGCGCCGTGCTGACCCCGCCGCAGGCCCAGCAACTGGCCCTGGCCCGGCTGGTGCTGGCCGATCCGCACACCCTCGTGCTGGACGAGGCCACCTCGCTGCTCGACCCGCGCGCCGCCCGGCACCTGGAGCGCTCGCTCTCCCGGGTGCTGGAGGGGCGGACGGTCATCGCCATCGCGCACCGGCTGCACACCGCGCACGACGCCGACGTGATCGCGGTGGTCGAGGGCGGGCGGATCAGCGAGTACGGCAGCCACCCGGAGCTGGTCGCGGCCGGCGGTCCGTACGCGGCGCTGTGGCGCTCCTGGCGGGACGAGCGGTAGTGCCGGTCAGGTCCGGGGTCGTCAGGTCCGGGGTCGTCAGGTCCGGAGCGTTCCGGTCCCGCGCGGCGAGCGCAGGGCCCGGAACGCCCCAAACCCGCACGGGGCCGGATTGCCCCGTGCGGGTTACTCCACCCGCACGGAAGGGCGCGTAACCGGGCAAAACGGGGTCCGGGCCCGCAGACTGCTCCGGTGACCAAAGTTTCAGGCGGCTCGTCCGGCCCCCAGCGCAGCGAGATCGGCGGGATCCCCACCCGGTACATCGGGATCGGCGTCATCGTCATCCTCGCGGTGTGGTTCCTGTTCGCCAACCTCGACAAGGTGAAGATCCAGTTCTGGGTCTTCACCGTCACCGCGCCGCTGTGGATCGCCCTGCTGGCCACCCTGCTCGCGGGCGGCGCGCTGGGCTGGCTGCTGAAGGGGCGGCGCGCCCGGTGACCGCCGACCCCGGGCCCGCGCAGGGCGGCGCGTCCGGTTTCGCGCCGCTGATCGAGATGCGCGGCGTCAACAAGCACTTCGGGGACCTGCACGTCCTGCAGGACATCGAGCTGACGGTCGGCCGCGGCGAGGTCGTCGTGGTGATCGGACCCTCCGGTTCCGGCAAGTCCACGCTCTGCCGGGCCATCAACCGGCTGGAGCCGATCGAGGGCGGCACCATCCTGATCGACGGCGAGCCGCTGCCCGAGGAGGGCAAGGGGCTGGCCCGGTTGCGGGCCGAGGTCGGAATGGTGTTCCAGTCCTTCAACCTGTTCGCGCACAAGACGGTGCTGCAGAACGTCTCGCTCGCCCAGATCAAGGTGCGCGGCCGGCCGAGGGCGGAGGCGGATGCCAAGTCCCGGACGCTGCTGGAGCGGGTCGGGCTGGCCGATCAGGCCGGCAAGTACCCGGCGCAGCTGTCCGGTGGCCAGCAGCAGCGCGTGGCGATCGCCCGCGCGCTGGCGATGGACCCGAAGGCGCTGCTGTTCGACGAGCCCACCTCGGCGCTCGACCCCGAGATGATCAACGAGGTGCTGGACGTCATGCGCCAGCTCGCCCACGAGGGCATGACGATGGTCGTCGTCACGCACGAGATGGGCTTCGCCCGGGCCTCGGCGAACCGGGTGGTCTTCATGGCGGACGGCCGGATCGTCGAGGACCGCGCCCCGGAGGCGTTCTTCAGCGCTCCCGAGAGCGAGCGCGCCCGGGACTTCCTCTCCAAGATCCTGAAGCACTGAGGCGGCGCCGGTGATGAGGAAGGCCGTTGCGAGGAAGGCCGTGACCACGAGGGCGGCGGAGAAGGCCGGGACGAGGAAGGCTGGGACGGAGAGGGCCGGGGCGAGGAAGGGCGGGGCCGCCGCCGCGTTGGTGCTCGCCGTGCTGGTGGCGGGCTGCGGCAAGGCCGGCACCCCGCCGCCCAAGGGCCCGCAGCCCAGCGCCCTGCCCAGCTACCAGGTGCAGGACGCCGCCGCGATCACCGGCTCGCCCACCCTGAACGCGGCCCGCGGCCGCGGCCACCTGGTGGTCGGTGCCAAGGAGGACCAGCCGTACCTGGGGCAGAAGAACCCGGCCACCGGCGTGTACTCGGGCTTCGACATCGAGATCGCCAAGATGGTCGGGGCCTCGCTCGGGTTCGCGCCGGACCGGATCCAGTTCAAGACCATCGCCTCGGCCAACCGCGAGACCGCGCTGCAGAACGGCCAGGTGGACTACTACGTCGGCACATACACCATCAACGACAACCGCAAGAAGCTGGTCGGCTTCGCCGGCCCGTACTTCGTCGCCGGGCAGTCGCTGCTGGTGCGCAAGAACGACAACAGCATCCACGGCCCGCAGGACCTGGACGGCAAGAAGGTGTGCTCGGCGGCGGGCTCGACCCCGTACCAGCGGATCCAGTCGAAGTACCCGAAGGCGAAGCTGATCGGCTACGACACCTACTCGGCCTGCGTGGACAACCTGATCACCGGCCAGGTCGACACCGTCACCACGGACAACGCGATCCTGCTGGGCTACGCGGCGAAGGTGCCGGACGAGCTCAAGGTCGTCGGACCGCTGTTCTCGACGGAGCCGTACGGGATCGGGACGCCGAAGAACGACACCGTGCTGCGGTACGCGCTGGACGACGCCCTGGCCCAGCACGAGCAGAACGGCGACTGGAAGAAGGCGTTCGACGCGACCCTCGGCCTCTCCGGGGAGCCCGCGCCGACCCCGCCGCAGATCGACCGGTACTGAGAGGGGCCGCGCCGTGAAAACGCTGACCGACAACTGGTCGACCTACTGGGACGGGTTCCTCGGCACGCTCTCGCTGTTCGCGGTGAGCGCCGTGCTGTCGCTGGTGCTGGGCGTGCTGATCGCGAGCTTCCGGGTCTCGCCGGTGAAGCCGCTGCGGATCTTCGGCACGGCGTGGGTGACGATCCTGCGCAACACCCCGCTGACCCTGCTGTTCTTCATCGTGGTGCTGGGCCTGCCGCGGTTCGACATCACGCTGCCCTTCTACACGTTCGCGGTGCTCGCGCTCGGCTGCTACACCTCGGCGTTCGTCTGCGAGGCGATGCGCTCGGGCGTCAACACCGTGCCGCTCGGTCAGGGCGAGGCGGCGCGCAGCCTGGGCATGACCTTCGGGCAGACGATGGGGCTCGTGGTGCTGCCGCAGGCCTACCGCTCGGTGGTCGCGCCGATCGGCAGCGTGCTGATCGCGCTGGCGAAGAACACGGCGATCGCCGGCTCCTTCAGCGTCACCGAGCTGCTGGGCACCTACCGGACCATCAACGAGCTGGGCTACAGCATCGTCTGGACGTTCGTCTGGATCGCCGTCGGCTACCTGATCATCACCCTGGCCATCAGTGCCGTCTTCAACCTGCTCGAACGACGACTGGCGGTGTCGCGATGACCGTTGAATCCTCGGCGCTGTACGACATCCCCGGCCCGAAGGCGCTCGCCCGGCACCGGACGTATGGCGTGGTCGCGCTGGTGCTGATCGCGGGGCTGATCGCGTGGGTCGTCTACATGCTGTTCCACACCCACCAGTTCACGTACGCGAAGTGGGAGCCGTTCGAGTACCGCGGCGTCCAGGACCTCCTGCTGCGCGGGCTCGGCAACACGCTGCAGGCGTTCGGCTGGACGGTGCTGTTCGCGCTGCCGTTCGGGGCGCTGTTCGCGGCCGGGCGGCTGTCGGACCACCGGGTGGTGCGCTGGTTCTCCACGCTGGTGGTCGAGTTCTTCCGGGCCATGCCGCTGCTGGTGATGATCTTCTTCGTCTTCGTCGCGCTGAAGGTGCAGCCGCTTTGGGCGCTGGTGGCCGGGCTGGTGCTGTACAACGGCTCGGTGCTGGCCGAGGTGTTCCGCGCCGGCGTGCTCGCCGTGCCGAAGGGGCAGCGGGAGGCGGCGTACGCGCTCGGGCTGCGCAAGACCCAGGTGATGACCTACGTGCTGGTGCCGCAGGCCAACCGGGCGATGCTGCCGGCGATCATCAGCCAGCTGGTGGTCGCGCTCAAGGACACCTCGCTCGGCTTCCTCATCACCTACGAGGAGTTCCTGCACGCGGGCAAGCTGATCGCCACCAACCTCGACTACGACCTCCCGTTCATCCCCGTGGTGATCGTGATCGCGCCGATCTACATCGGGATGTGCCTGCTGCTCTCCTGGCTCGCCCGGTGGGTCGAGCGGCGCAGCCGGCGCAGCCCGAGCGTGCGGGGCGGGGCGCCGGTGGCGAAGGCGGGGGTGGCGCTGGGGCTGCCGCCGTCGGCGCAGCAGTGAGGCGGGTGACGCGGGTGGCGCGGGGCGGCGGCCAGGGGTGGTGGAGCGGTCGCGCCGGGGTGGGTCCGCCGTGCCGGTGTGGCGGTTGGTTCGCGACTGAACCATAGGTGTGCTCGGGGTCAGGCCCGGAACCTCCAATTTCCTCTTATGATTGCGGAGGCTGGAGGCAGACGACCGGGCGGAGGGGCCATGGAGCCGGTGTTCGACTCGCGGCACATCAGGACGTTCCACGAGGTGGTCAGGGCCGGGTCCTACTCGGCGGCGGCCCGCGAACTCGGCTACACCCAGCCCGCCATCACCCAGCAGATGAAGGCGCTCGAACGCACCGTCGGCGTCCCCCTGTTCACCCGCGCCGGACGCGGACTGCGCCTCACCGAGGCCGGCGAGGCGCTCTCCCGGCACGCCGAGGTGATCCTCGGTAGCCTCTCCGCCGCCCAGCAGCAGCTCGCCGCGCTCGCCCGGCTGCGCACCGGGCGCGTGCGGGTCTGCGCGTTCCCGAGCGCCAACGCGACCCTGATACCGCAGGCGATGGCGCGACTGCTCGACGAGCACCCGGGCGTGCGGGTCGAGCTCCTGGAGGCCGAGCCGCCGGACTCCGTCCAGCGGCTGCTGCGGGGGGAGTGCGACATCGCGTTGGCCTTCCGCTACCCCGGCGCCCCGGCCGATGTGCCGGAGGGGCTGGACGAGATTCCGCTGATGGAGGACCTGCTCACGGTGCTGCTGCCGGTCGGGCACCCGCTCGGGCGCCGGCATGCCGTGCGGCTCGTCGACCTCGACCGCGAGCGGTGGATCGCCGGGTGCCCGCGCTGCCGGGCGAACCTGCTGCACGTGTGCGCGGAGGAGGGCTTCGCGCCGGACATCGTCTTCTCGACGGACGACAACCTCGCGGTGCAGAGCCTCGTCGCGGCCGGCGTCGGGATCGCGCTGATGCCGGCCCTCGTGCTCTCCTTCATGTGCCACCGCAAGGTCACCGGGCGGGCCGTCGAGCCGCACCTACGGCGGCACGTGAGTGCGTACGTGCTGCGCGAGCACCGGCGGATCCCGGCCACCGCGCTGGTGCTGGACCACCTGCGGCAGGCGGCCGCGAGCCGGGTGGGGTGCTGAGCCCGGTCCCGGTGCACTGCCGGCCGTCGGCTGGTGAAGACGGGTTCCCGGGTTCGCCATCGGGGGGAAGATCGCCTGCGGACTTATAAGCGCACGTTGGAATACCGCTTACGATCCCTCGTTGGACGTGATAGGTCCGCTTGGCCGAACCTGCTGGCATGACAGCCCCAGCCACGGTCGACAGCGACCGTCTCACCGAGCGGATGAACGCCCTCATCGGCGAGATCCGCGCCGTCGTCGACCGCGGCCTGCCGCCGGAGCTCACGGCGTACCTGGTCGGCGAACGCCTCGCCCCCCACCTGTCGGCCGACCCCGACGGCCCCGGCGCCCTGCTCACCCCCGCCCAGTGCGAGGCCGACCCCGCCCGCTACCGGCAGCACGTCGTGCACGCCGAGGAGGACGGCAGCTTCTCCGTCGTCGCCCTCGTCTGGCTGCCCGGCCAGCAGACCCCGATCCACGACCACGTCTCCTGGTGCGTCGCCGGCGTCCACCAGGGGCAGGAGAGCGAGATCCGCTACCGGCTCATCTCCGACGGCCGCACCGCCCGGCTCGTGGAGACCGAGCACGTGGCCGGACCGGCCGGCACCGTCGCCGCCTTCGCCCCGCCCGGTGACATCCACCTCGTGCGCAACGCGTGCAGCACCACCGCCATCTCCATCCACGTGTACGGCGCCGACGTCTCGCGCCTCGGCACCAGCATCCGGCGCGTCTACCGGCTGCCCGCCGACGGGCAGCGGTGAGCGTGGCGTGGCGCTGACCCTCCGGGAGCGGACCACCCGGGAGCGGACCACCCGCACCCGCACCCGCTCCCTCCCCCCGCTGGGCGGCGACGCCCACGGCCTGCTCCTCGCGGCCGCGGGCGTCGGCGCCGCGCTCGCCGTCCACGCGGCCGTGCCGGCCGTGCCCAAGCTCACCGCCGCCGTCGTGCTCGGCATGGCGGCGGCCCACCTGCCCGGGCTGCGCCCGGTCGTGCGCGGCGTGGCGCGGCCCGGCCTGTCCACGGCCGGCAAGCGGCTGATGCGGCTCGGGATCGTGCTGCTCGGCCTCAAGCTCAGCCTCGGCGACGTGCTCGGCCTCGGCTGGGCCACCGTCGCCATGGTGATCACCGTCGTCGCGGCCACCTTCGGCGGCACGCTGTGGCTCGGGCGCAGGCTCGGGCTGCCGGGGGACCAGCCACTGCTGATCGCCACCGGCTACTCGATCTGCGGCGCCTCGGCGATCGGCGCGGTCAGCCAGGCCTCCGGCAGTGACGAGGAGGACGTCGCCGCCTCGGTCGCGCTCGTGACGCTGTGCGGCACGCTCGCGATCGCCGTGCTGCCGCTGCTCCAGCACCCGCTCGGGCTCGGCGAGGTGGAGTTCGGGCGCTGGGTCGGCGCGAGCGTGCACGACGTCGGGCAGGTCGTCGCCACCGCGCAGACCGGCGGGCCCGGAGCGCTGCGCGAGGCCGTCCTGGTCAAGCTGATGCGGGTGGTGCTGCTGGCGCCGCTGGTCGCCGGGGTCGCGGTCGCGGTGCGGCGCAGGCAGCGGTGGAACAAAGAGAACATTGCTGGACCAACTGCTAAAGAGTCGGTCAAAAGCGACACCCGGCCGCCGATCGTCCCGCTGTTCGTCGCGGGCTTCCTCGCGATGATCGTCCTGCGGACCACCGGAGTGCTGCCCGAGCGGGCGCTGACCGTGGCCGGGGACGCCCAGGAGCTGCTGCTCGCCGCCGCGTTGTTCGGTCTCGGCAGCGCCGTCCACCTGCCGACCATGGTCCGCACCGGCGGGCGGATCGCCCTGCTCGGCCTCGGCTCCTGGGTGATGGTCGCGGGGGTCTCGTACGCCGGAGTGCTGCTCACGACCTGAGGAAAACGGCTGCTGGCACGGTGACGACCTTGGGTATTGTCGGGCGGGTAGTGGTCCTGCGGGACCGTCCCGCACCCGAGTCCGCCGAGGAACGCGCATGCCGACCGCACTGCCCGAACGGAACGACCGCGACGCCGTGGTCACGCTCGACCGGCGCGAGGGTCCGTTCGGCGAGGTGGTGCTGCGCCGGCGCGGGCCGGACTTCGAGATCATCGCCAACGGCTGCTTCCTGATGGACACCGCCGACGGCCGCTCGGAGCGGCTGCTGATCCAGGCCGCGCTCGACGAGCTCGACCGCGCGGGCGGAGCCGCCGGGCGGCCGTCCGTGCTGATCGGCGGGCTCGGCGTCGGCTTCTCGCTCGCCTACGCGGTCGCCGAGCCGCGCTGGGGGCGGATCGCGATCGTCGAGCGCGAGACCGCGATCATCGACTGGCACCGGACCGGGCCGCTCGGCGCCTTCTCCGGCGGCGCGCTGGAGGACGAGCGGGTCGAGGTGCTCCACACCGACCTGCTGGAGTACCTCGCCGCCGCCGACGGCGAGCGGTACGACGCGCTGTGCCTCGACATCGACAACGGGCCGGACTGGACCGTCACCGACGGCAACGCGCCCCTGTACGGGGCCGACGGGCTCGCGGTGCTGTGGCACCGGCTCCGGCCGGGCGGGGTGCTGGCGGTCTGGAGCGCCCAGCCCTCGGCGGCGTTCGACGAGGCGCTGCGGGCGGCGGGGTTCTCGGACGTCGCTTCGCACGAGGTCCCCGTCTCCCGGGGAGTGCCGGACGTGGTGCACCTGGCGCGGCGCGCGGGCTGATCCGGCTCGGGTCGGTCGGGGTCCGATCGTTCGTTTCGGTGCTGTGGGGCTGAGGAGTTGGGCATGGCGGAGGACGGGACGCCGTCGGGGCGGATCTTGGCGGAGCTCCGACGGCGGATCGCCTCGGGGGAGTTGGCGCCGGGGGAGCGCGTGCCGTCCACCAGGGCGATCACCCGGGAGTGGGGGGTCGCGATGGCCACGGCCACCAAGGTGCTGAGCCGGCTGCGGGAGGAAGGGCTGGTCCGGGCGGTGCCCGGGGTCGGGACGGTGGTGGCGGGGGCTCCTGTTGCTGCTGGTCCGTCGGCCGCCCCCGCGGCTCCGGGCGGCTCGACCGGACCTTCGGGGACGGCTGTTGCGCGGCGGGCGGCGCGGGGTGGGGACCGGGTCGCGGAGCGGGGTGGAGACCGGGAGCTGTCCCGGGAGCGGATCGTCACGACGGCCGTGCGGGTGGCGGACGAGGAGGGGATCGCGGCGCTGTCGATGCGGCGCATCGCGACCGACCTCGGTGTGGCGACGATGTCGCTCTACCGCCATGTGCCGGGCAAGGACGAGCTGTTGAGGCTCATGACGGACCGGGTCTTCGGCGAGGAGCCGCTGCCCGATCCGCTGCCGGCGGGGTGGCGGGAGGCGCTGGAGACGGTCGCCCGGTTGCAGTGGCGGATCTACCGGCGGCACCCGTGGCTGGCGGGCACGATGTCGTTCACCCGGCCGGTGCTGGCGCCGGACGCGGCCGTGCACACCGAGCGCACGTTGGCCGCGCTCGCCGGACTGGGGCTGGGCGTCGAGGAGATGGCCCAGGCGTCGGTCACGCTGGCGGCCTTCGTGTGCGGGCTGGCGGTGCACTTCGAGCGGGAGGCGCAGGCCGTCCAGGACAGCGGGATGTCCGCGGACGAGTGGATGGACCGCCAGGACGGCGAGGAGCGGGACCAGCTGATGGCGGACCCGGAGCGGTTCCCGATGTTCGACGCGCTGAACCGGGGGCCGGAGATCGACATGAGCCTGGACGCGCTGTTCGCGTTCGGGGTGGCGCGCATGCTCGACGGGATCGGCGCGGTGATCGCCCGGCGGTCGGGCGGGGGCTGACGGGCGACGGCGGACAGGTGACAGCGAACAGATGACAACTAACAGATTTCAGCGAACGAAATCTGAAATCTGTTAGTTGTCAGTTGTCATCCGTCTGCTCGCCGCCGTCTGCCCGCCGCCGTCGGCTCAGCCGAACGGCCGGGCCTCCGGCATCGGGGGCGTGGCCGGGGTGTCGGCGCCGGAGCGGGTGCCGTCCGGGGCCTCGCCCGGGAGGGGCGGGAGGGTTTCCGGGGCGAAGGGGTTGAAGTCCGGCGGGGGCACCCGCACGGGCGTGCCCCGGAGGGCCGGGTCGCCGTCCGGCCCGTCCTCGTCGTCCGTCGGCGGGTGCCCCGGGCCGTCGACCTGGGCGGGGATGCGCGGCGGGACCGACGGCGGCGGCGGGACGGGCGGACGCTGGGGCGCGAGCGTGGTGCCGAAGGGGTCGCTCGGCTCGTCGGCCACCACCGTGCCGAACGGGTCGGTGGCCACGGCGGGCGCGCCGTCTGGGGCCTCGCCCGGGAGGGGCGGGAGGGTTTCCGGGGCGAAGGGGTTGAAGTTCGGCGGGGGCACCCGGACGGGCGTGCCGCGGAGGGCCGGGTCGCTGTCCGGCTCGTTCTCCTCGCGTTCCGCCTCGCGCTCCTCGTCAGGCTCGTTCTCGCCCTGCTCGTTCCGGTCCGGCGCGTCGGCGATCGCCGCGAAGGGGTTGAAGTCCGGCGGGGGCCCGGCCGCCGGGGTGCCCCGCAGTGCGGGGTCGTCCTCGGCCGCGGGCACGGCCGTCGCGTCGGCGAGCGCGGCGAACGGGTTGTGGTCCAGAGGCACGGCCGCCTCCCGCTCGGCGGGCACAGGCACAGGCACAGGCAGAGGCAGGGGTACGGGAGTGGGTACGCCCGGCGTGCCGTCCCACCCGAACTGGACGCTATTCAGCAGCTCCGCGAACGCCTCCGTGTACAGGTCCCAGTCCTCCGGCTGCGCCGTGGAGAGCTGGACGCAGAGCACCGACGCACCGTCCGGCAGCGGGACGAACGCCTCGACGACCGAGGTGACCACCCAGCGTCGCTGCCCGTCGGCGGCCAGCGCCCCGGGCACGGGCACCGTCCTGCCCTCGACCAGGACGGCGGCCGGCCCGGCCGGCAGCAGGACCGTCCACACCTCGGCGTGCCGGCGGACGGTGGCGAGTTCGGTGGCGAGCGCCGTGATCGGCAGCGGGTGCCGGGCGAGCGAGACGACCAGGGTGGCCTCGGTGGTGCGGCCGTCCGCCTCCAGGGCGCAGACGCCCGCGTAAACGGCGCCCGCGGCGTGGACCACGTCGGCGAGGGCGGCCGTGATGACGGCGAAGTCGCGGCGTGGGCCGGGGCCGGAGGCGCTGAACAGTTCCTCGGCGACCTCGGCCAGGTGTCCGGTCAGCCCGTCGGCGGCCGCGGCGACGGCCCGGTCGGCGCCGTGGCCGTCCGCTCCGTCCGGCGTTCCGTCCGGCGTCGCGCCCAGCGGCGGCACCGCGCGGGACGAGACGCCCGCGGGGCCGTCGGGAGAGGTCAGGGGGTGGAAGCCGGGCGGCACGACCAGGCGGACCTCGGTGCCGGCGCCGGTGGCCAGCTCGACGGGCAGTCGGGTCTGCTGACCGCCCGCCAGCGCCGCCAGAGCGGGCGCGAACGGCGGGCGCAGCTTGGGGTCGGCGATCTCGCCGGTGACGGGCAGCTGGAAGAGCGCGGCGGAGGCGGTGCCGCGGTCGGCGGTCGTGCCGCGCACCGCGCCGCCGCCGTAGCGGGCGAGGAGCGCGGTGACGGCCCGTTCCGCGACCGGCGCGCCGGTGCCGGGGCGGGCCGTTCCGGCGGTCACGACGGTGCCGAGCCGGTCGACGGCGGCGTGCACCGGTCCGTTGGGCGCCAGCGGCAGGCCGAACAGTTCCTCGGCGGCCGGGTGCCGCTCCGACGACCCGCGCGACCCGCGCCGCGGGTCGAGCGAGGCCACCGGGTGACGGGAGGTGCGTCCGTCGAGGAGGGCGTCGGTGAGGGTGGAGAGGGTCGCGCTGACCTGCTCCGCGGCGGCGAAGGGGTTGGCCTCCGCGGTGGACCGGTCGTCGAACCGGCCGCCGAACTGGCTGTCGAACTGGCCGTCCTGGGTCAACTGTTGAGCCCCCCGCTCTGGTGCGTCCGCGGTCGGTGTCCGGGTGGTCAGGGCGCGCGCCCGGTGGCATGCCGCCGGGGTCCGCGGCTGTTCCCGGCCGTGGTCATTCCTATCAGAGCCCACCGTCGGGGCAGAACCGGCGGCCGTCCTGCGGACCACCGGCCAAGCCGGGGCCGGCTACTCCGTGGCCTGCGCCGACGGCCCGTCGGCGACGGGCTGAGCGGGCGGAGCGGCGAGCGCCCCGAGCGCCTCGGTGATCCCGGGCACGGCGAGCAGTCCGGCGAGGTCGTGCACGAGGCGCCCGGTCGGCCCGTCCGGCCGTTCGTCGGCGAGGAACGACGCGAGCTCGGCGCCGAGGGCCGGTTCCCGGGCGGCGGTGAGGACCAGCGCGGCGACGAACTCCTGCACCAGGTGCAGCTGCAGCTCCTCCAGCGGCACCGAGCGCTCGGCCAGCCATTCGAGCGAGGTGATCTCCGCGTTGGCGATCCAGGCGCGGACGGTCAGCCGCAGCCCCGGGCTCGGGTCGGGGATGGCGAGGTGGCCGAGGATCTGGTCGTGGGCGGCCCGCCGGACCTCGTCGATCACCGCCGAGGTGCCCGCGCTGGCGGCCACCGAGCCGCCGCGCAGCAGCGCCGCGAAGCCGGGTCCGTGGCTCTGGACGAAGTCCAGGTAGCGCCCCATCACGCGAAAGAGGCGTTCGGACAGCGGCCCCTCGGGGGGTTCCTCGAAGCGTCCGGCGAGTTCGCGCCCGGCCCGGCGCAGCGACTCCTCGTACAGCGCCTGCTTGCCGGGGAAGTAGTGGTAGACCAGCGGCCGGGAGGCGCCCGCGGCGGCGGCGATGTCGTCGATCGACACCTCCTCCGGCGGGCGGACGCTGAAGAGCTCCAGCGCGACGGCGATCAGCTGCTCGCGCCGCTCGTCGACGCTCAGCCGGCGGCGCGGGCGCTCGCCCGCCGCGGCGGGCGCGGCGGGCGCCGGGGTCCGGTCCGGGCCGGCGGTCCGTCCGGTGCGGGCGGCCGTCGGCGACGGCGTACGGGAGGCCATGCGCGCCACCTTATCCGGCGGGCGCAACGGGCCCTATGCGGCGCGGAAGTCCAGGTAGCGGCGGTAGGCCTCGCGGCCGTCGGGGACGAAGTCGTCGCGGGCGAGGCGCGCGTCGAGTTCGGCGGGGGTCAGCCAGTCGTGCCAGGCGACCTCGGACTCCTGCGGGGAGACCGGGCCGTCCCACTCGGCCTCGTACATGTCGCACCACCAGGACAGGTGGTCCTGCCGGAAGAGGAACTTGAACAGCGGGCGCGGGGCGATGCCGCTCACGCCCAGTTCCTCCTCGGCCTCGCGGACGGCCGCCTCGCCGTACGTCTCGCCGGAGCCGACGACGCCGCCGACGAACATGTCGTACGCGCCCGGGGCGAAGAGCTTGGTGTCGGTGCGCCGGTGGACGAAGATCCGCCCGGCCGGGTCGCGGACCAGGATGAAGACGCACCGGTGGGTCAGGCCCCGCCGGTACACCTCCCCGCGCACCGCGGTTCCGATCACCCGGTCGTGCTCGTCGACGACGTCCAGCAGCTCTTCGGCGGGGTTCACTGGGGCAGGGTTGGTCATGACGGACAGGTTAGGGTTTCCGGGCCCGGTTCGAACGCGGGCGCGAACACATTCGGACACGTGCAGAGACATGTACGGACAGGTGCGGTCGGGCCCGATCGGGCCGGACGAGCTGAGGACGGCGCGCGATGACGGAGATCTGGGGCGAGACGGCCGAGGGCTTCGAGCCGGTGCGGGAGGCCTTCGCGCGGAACTTCCGCGACTACGGCGAGCTCGGCGCCGCCTTCGCGCTGTACGTGCGCGGCCGCAAGGTGGTCGACCTGTGGGGCGGCGACGCCCGGCCCGAGGTCGGCGGCCGGCCCGCGCCCGCCGTCGCCTGGACGGCGGACACCGCGCAGGTGCTGCGCTCGGTCACCAAGGGCCTGACCGCGACCACCGCCCTCCTGCTCGCCGAGCGGGGCGAGCTCGACCTGGACGCGCCGGTGGCCTCCTACTGGCCCGAGTTCGCGGCGGCCGGCAAGGGCGGGGTGCCGGTGAGCTGGCTGCTCTCGCACCAGGCCGGGGTGCCCGCGCTGGACGTGCCGCTGCGCCTGGAGGACGTGCTGACCTGGGAGCGGGCGGCCGCGGCGGTGGCCGCGCAGGAGCCCGCCTGGGAGCCCGGCACCGCGCACGGCTACCACCCGTACACCTTCGGCTGGCTGGTCGGCGAGGTGGTGCGGCGGGCGAGCGGGCGCACCGTGGGCCGGTACTTCGCCGAGGAGATCGCCCGGCCGCTCGGCCTGGACCTGTGGATCGGGCTGCCGGCCGGCGCGGCGCCGCGTGTCGGCCGGCTGGTGGACCTGCCCGCCCCCGAGGCGGCCAGGACCGGGCCGAGCGGGCTGCGGCTGCGGCCCAAGCAGTCCGTCCGGGACGCCTACCAGGACCCGTCCTCGCTGACCGCCCGCTCGTTCGCCTCGGTGCGTCCGGGAGTGGACCTCAACGACCCGGCGGTGCAGGCCGCCGAGATCCCCGGGGCCGGCGGTATCGGGACGGCCCGTTCGCTGGCCCGGTTCTACGCGGCCCTGGTCGGGGCGGCGGACCGGCACGACGGCTCGGGCGGCACGCTCGCTCCGCTGCTCGGGCCGCAGGTGCTGGCCCGGGCGGTCGGCCCGGCGGTGAGCGGCCCGGACCGGGTGCTGATCGTCAACTCCACGTTCGGCCTGGGCTTCTGGCGGCACGGCCCGACGGCGCCGATGGCGTCCCGGGCGAGCTTCGGGCACCCGGGCCGGGGCGGCTCGCTGGGCTTCGCCGACCCGGATCTCGGGCTCGGTTTCGGTTACGTCACCAACGGGATGCAGCCGGGCGTGACCGGGGATATCCGCTCGCGCAACCTCATCCGCGCCGTGCGCGGGTGCCTGGGGCTCGACGGGTAGCGGGCCGGCCGGCGCTCGGGTCCGGCCGGCGGCGCCCGGGCCCGGCCGGTGCCGCTCAGGCCTGGCCGGTCTCGAAGCGGCTGATCTTCCCGCCCTGGACGGTGAACCGCCAGGCCGTGCGCATCTCGCCCCAGGTCGCGTTGGTGAAGTCGGCGACGAGGGCGTGGCCGTCGTTCGACTCGGTCCGCACGTCCATGTGTCCGTTCGGCTCGAAGATCTCCCGGTCGATCCACTGCATCAGGTCGCGGTCGGAGCCGTCGTCGGACATGGTGGCGTCCGGGGTGAGGGTGGCGAGGAAGGCGGCGCGGTCGTTCGCGTTGATCGCGGCGACGAAGGCGCGCACGGTGGGGTCGGAGAGCTTGGCGGGGGAGATGGTCATCGGGGCTCCCGGGTTGGAAGTGACGGGAGCCCCTGTGTACGACGTTCGCCGGGCGGGTCCGGGCATGTCGGCGGCGCGTCGGCGAAATTCACGCATTCATGTGCTTGGATCAACAAATGGGCGATTTGGTGGTATTTGCCCTGATGTCACGGGGAGTGGCAGCGGATCGGGAGACCGGCAGCGGTCTCCCGACCCGCGACGACTTCGGCCGCCGAAGGACCTGGCCGTGATCCTTGGCCGTGGTTCCTGGCCGTGGTTCCTGACCGAGATCCCTGGTCGGGAGGCCTGTCGGGAGGCCTGTCGGGAGGCCTAGAAGAAGCCGACCTCGTCGGGCGAGTAGCTGACCAGCAGGTTCTTGGTCTGCTGGTAGTGCTCCAGCAGCGCCTTGTGGGTCTCCCGGCCGATGCCGGAGTTCTTGTAGCCGCCGAAGGCCGCGTGGGCCGGGTAGGCGTGGTAGCAGTTGGTCCAGACGCGGCCGGCCTGGATGGCGCGGCCGGCGCGGTGGGCGGTGTTGAGGTCGCGCGTCCAGACGCCCGCGCCGAGGCCGTACTGGGTGTCGTTGGCGAGCGCGACGCCCTCGGCGAAGTCGTCGAAGCGGGTGACGGAGACCACCGGGCCGAAGATCTCCTCCTGGAAGACCCGCATCCGGTTGTCGCCCTCGAAGACCGTCGGCGTCACGTAGTACCCGCCGGCCAGGGCGCCGCCGAGGTCGGCCTGCTCGCCGCCGGCGAGCACCTTGGCGCCCTCGGCGCGGCCGATGTCGAAGTAGGAGAGGATCTTCTTGAGCTGCTCGGCGCTGGCCTGCGCGCCGACCTGGGTCTCGGTGTCGAGCGGGTTGCCCTGGCGCATCGCGCGCACCCGCTCCAGGCCGTCGGCGAGCAGGCGCTCGTAGACCGAGGACTGGATCAGCGCCCGGCTCGGGCAGGTGCACACCTCGCCCTGGTTGAGGGCGAACATCGCGAAGCCCTCGACGGCCTTGCCGTAGAAGGCGTCGGTGGCGTCGGCGACGTCCTCGAAGAACACGTTGGGGCTCTTGCCGCCGAGCTCCAGCGAGACCGGGATCAGGTTGTCGCTGGCGGCGCGGGAGATGAGCCGGCCGGTGCTGGTCTCGCCGGTGAAGGCGATCTTGCGGATGCGGGGGCTGGCCGCGAGCGGGGCGCCGGCCTCCTCGCCGAAGCCCGTCACGATGTTGACGATGCCGGGCGGCAGCAGGTCCGCGGTGAGCTCGGCGAGCAGCAGGACGGAGGCCGGGGTCTGCTCGGCGGGCTTGAGGACGACGGCGTTGCCGGCCGCGATCGCCGGGGCGAGCTTCCATATCGCCATCAGGATCGGGAAGTTCCACGGGATGATCTGGCCGACCACGCCCAGCGGCTCGTGGAAGTGGTACGCGACGGTGTCCTCGTCCAGCTGGGAGATGCCGCCCTCCTGGGCGCGCAGCGCGCCGGCGAAGTAGCGCAGGTGGTCGACGGCGAGCGGGAGGTCGGCGGCGAGGGTCTCGCGCACCGGCTTGCCGTTCTCCCAGCTCTCCGCGACGGCCAGCCGCTCCAGGTTCGCCTCCATCCGGTCGGCCAGGCGCAGGAGCACCTGGGCGCGCTCGGCGGCGGACGTGCGCCCCCAGGCGGGCGCGGCGGCGTGGGCGGCGTCCAGGGCGGCCTCGATGTCCTCGGCGGTGCCGCGGGCGACCTCGGTGAAGACCTCCCCGGTGACCGGGGTCGGGTTCCCGAAGTACTCGCCCCGCACCGGCGGCACCCAGTCGCCGCCGATCCAGTGCTCGTAGCGCGGACGGTAGGCGACGATGCTGTCGGGGGTGCCGGGCGGCTGGTAGACCGTCATGCTCTGGTGTCTCCTCGCGACGTCGGGCGCTGCCCGTGTCCTGTCCTGCGGCCGGGCGGCGGGCCGGACCGCACGGTTCGGGAGCGGTCCGGCGGGAGGGATGTGAACGCGCGCTCGCGGCGGGGCCCGCCGGGGCGCCCGCCGCCGAGCACGATAGTCGCGACGGCGCGGCGCGGCTACGGTCCGTACGGAACTCGTGTACGGAGGGTGCGCGTTCCGGCCGTTGTGGAGATCGCCGGGGCCCGGCCGCGCGCCTCGTGGTACCAGGGCGCGCGTCGCGTCGGGCGTCGGGTGCACGGGCTCCGGGGTGTCCGGAGCCCCGGGGCGCGGCGTCCCGGGGGCGGGGCCGCGTCGGACCGGGGCCGCCCTGCGGCGCCCCGCCGTCGGCGGGTGCGGCGCTGGGGGAGAGGCGGGCGGCCCTGGTGCGGTGCCGGTGGGTGTCCGGCGCCAGGCGGAGCGGTCGGACGGCGCGGTGTCTGACGCAGTCTGACGGAGTGGCGTCAGACGGAGTGGTAGCGGCCCGTGCGGGACTCCCAGTACTGGTAGCCGGCCAGCCAGGTGAGCAGCCCGTCGGCGTAGCGCTGGGCGATGCTCGCCTCGACCCGGGACAGGCCCAGCTCCCGGTAGACCTCGGGGAGCTGGGCGTGCAGCTCGCCGCAGCGCTCCACCATGATCTGCGCCTCGTCGAGGACCACCGCGCAGGCCTCCTCGGCCGAGCAGCGGCGTTCGCGCTGGACGATCAGCACGAGGTTGTTGACGTCGCCGCGCGGGGCCTCCAGCGGGAAGGACCGCACGTCGTTGCTCAACGAGGGTATGTCGGCGGCCAGTTGGCGCAGCTGGCGGAGCACCGGGTGGTGCAGGACGGCGGGCGGCACCTCGAACTGGCCGAGCCGTTCGACCATGTCGAAGATGGTCTCCATGGCCGCGGTGCCCCGCCGGAGCACGAGGTAGCCGGCCCGGTCCGGCGGGCGGGTGGAGATCCGGCCGGCGGCCTCGGCGGGGTGACTGGCCAGGTACCACTCCCAGTTGTAGGCGGCGCGGGCCTGCCAGCGGGCGGGCATGCCGCGCGCGCTGCGGTCCCAGAGGTCCGCGAACGCGGTCTCGACGGGGGAGCGCTGGTCGGCGCGCGCGCCGTGCAGGACCGCGATGAGCCGCTCGCAGATCGGGGCGACCTCGGTGGGTCGGCGGCCGAGCGGGCCGTCGAACTGGTCGTCGAAGAGGAAGTAGAACCCCATCAGGTCGGCCGCGAGGGCGAGTTCGTCCGGTCCGGCGTCCGGGTAGCCCAGGGCGGCGAGCTCGACGATCTCCCAGTGGGCGTACCCGGGGCGGTCGGCGTCGGCCAGCAGCGGGTGCCGGTGGAGCCAGTCGCGGTGCAGCGCGGCGGCGTGCGGGATGTGGGAACTGCGGCGGTGCGGGAACGGGATCTGAAGTGAGGTGTCGTCAGACATCGGACTCCCGGTGCAGCGGAGGGTGGGGGCGCTAACGGTTCGGACACGGCGTGTGGGGGGAGTTGACGCAGCGAGGCTCCGTGCGTGAGGGTGGCAGGACAAGATCATCTTCGCCTCGCGGGCCGTAGGGTATCTGATGTAATGATCGGACGTTAGGGATATAGGGCAATTGCCCTTGGCAAGCCGTCCGAACCCTCACCGTCCGTCTCAGCCTGCGCGAATGCCGCACGGCACGCCCCCCGCGGCGCTAACCTCGGCACACGACCAGGGAGTCAGCAGGAGCGGCGGAGGCATGACGTGACCGAGCAGGGCAACGGACTTCGGGCGGGAACCGGCCCCGGCCGGGACGGGGACGGCGCCGCTCCCCGGGTCAGGCTGCGCGACCGTGACGCGGAACTGCGCTCCGCCGAGACCGCCGTCGAAAAGCTGTGCCGCGAATTCGCCGCCGGCGGCACCGAGATCGGCGAACTCCTCACCATCTCCGGCCGCCCCGGCATCGGCAAGACCAGCCTGCTCCACGAGGTGCGGCGCACCGCCAAGCTCCGCGACGGCGCCACCGTGCTGTTCGCGCGCGGCGGCGAACAGCAGGTCAAGGAGCCCTACCACGTGCTGCGCCAGCTCCTGCAGCCCGCGCTCACCGGTCTCCCGCCGGCCGAGTTCCGGCAGGTCATGGGCACCTGGGAGGAGGTCGTCGGACCGGCCATGGGCCTCAAGCAGCCCAAGGCCGGCGCCCGCCGGCTCGACCCGCAGGGCGTGCGCGACGGACTGGACTACGTCCTCACCCAGCTCGCGCCCCGCAGCGCGCCCCTGGTGATGATCGTCGACGACCTGCACTGGGCCGACCTGGAATCCCTGTCCTGGCTCACCCAGTTCGCCGTCCGCGCACGCGAACTGCCCGTCCTGCTCGTCTTCGCGTTCCGCGAGGACGAACACGACTGGCAACCCGAAGCCCACCCCCACCACTCCACCGTCCTCAAGCTCGCCACCCGTCGGCACGAGCTCAACCGCCTCTCCCTCACTTCGGTCACGGACATCATCCGGGCGGAACTCGGCGAGAAGGCCGAGGACGCCTTCTGCTACGAGTTCTGGAACGTCGTCAACGGCAACCCCTACGAGGCCATCGCCCTGCTCGACCAGGTCCGCGACCAGGAGCTCGAACCGGTCGAGGAGAACTCCGTCCAACTGCGCGAACTCGCCGTCGACGCCAACGGGATGACCCTCAAGACCTGGCTCGACCGGCTCGGCGCCAGCACCCTGCGCTTCGCCTGGGCCTGCGCCATGCTCGGCACCGACATCCGGATCGACCTCGCGACCCGCATCTCCACCCAGAGCGCCGAGGGCGCCCGCGAGTCCATCAAGCAGCTCCGCAAGCAGCGCGTCCTCACCCAGACCCCCAACGGAAACCTGGAGTTCGTCCACCCGCTGATCGGCAGCTCGATCTACAACACCATGCCGGAGGCCACCCGCACCGGCATGCACGGCGTCGCCGCGGCCGAGATCGAGAACGCCGGGCTCGGCCTGCTCTCCGCCTCCCGCCACCTCGTCGAGACCTTCGCGGGCGAGGGCGACGACCGCACTGTGCGCAAGCTGCGCAAGGCCGCCGCCGAACACCTGCTCATCGGTGCCCCCGAAGCCGCCCAGCGCTGCCTGCACCGTGCCCTCAACGAGCCGCCCGCCGACGGCATCCGCGCCGAGGTGCTCTACGAACTCGGCTGCTCCGCGCTGCTCACCGACCCCGTCGCCACCGTCAACCAGCTCAAGCTCGCCCTCGACCCGGAGGAGGGGCCGCTGCGCCCCGAACTGCGGGTGGACGCCACGTTCCGGCTCTCCGAAGTGCTCGCGCACAGCGGCGAACTGCGCGAGGCCGCGCTGGTGTGCCAGGAGGAGGTCGCCGCCACCGACGACGCCGCGGGCCGGCTGCGGCTCCAGGCCGCCTCGTTCATGTGGCACGCCTTCCGCAAGTCCGAGGAGGACGGCCCCGGCCGCTCCCGGCGGCTCGGCGAGATGTGCGAGGGCCTCACCGGCCGCGAGCCCGCCGACCGCGCGGTCCTCGCGATGCGCGCCTGGGACCTCACCCTGCGCGGCAAGCCCTCCGTCGACGCGCTCGCCCACGCCGACGACGTCCTGGAGGCCGGCCGGCTGCCCAAGGGACTCGGCTGGACCGACAGCACCTGGGGCTTCGAGCTGCCCGCGATGCTCGGCCTCACCTACACGTACAACGACCGCATCGCCCAGGCCGAGCGGCTGTTCGCCGACGCCATCGTCCAGTTCGAGGTCGCCGGGTGGAGCGGTGCCCACCGGGGCTTCGCCTACTTCCTGATGGGCCTCGCCCGCTTCCGCCGCGGCCTGCTCGCCGAGGCCGAGGACTTCCTGCGCCGCGCCCTGCGCCTCTCCGAGCGGATCGCCCCCAAGCTGCCGCTCGCGTGGGACGCCGTCGGCGTGCTCGTCGACACCCTGCTCGCCCGCGGACGCGTCGAGGAGGCCTGGGACCTCGCCACCGGCTTCGGCTTCCAGCCGCCGTACCACGACACCGCGATGGTCCTGCCCGACGCGCCCTCCCTGTACGGCAAGCTGCTCGTCGCCAAGCGGCGCTACGCCGGCGCCGCCGCCGCGCTCACCGAGGCCGGCGCCCAGCTGGAGGCCCGCGGCTGGCACAACACCGTCTGGGCGCCGTGGGCCGGCCACCTCGCCATCGCCATCGCCCAGGACGAGCCCGACCGCGCCCGCGAGTACGCCCACAAGGCCGTCCGGGACGCCCGGACCTTCGGCACCGCCTCGGCGATCGGCACCGCGCTGCGGCTGCACGCCCAGATCGAGGACGGCCAGCAGGCGGTCGAGCTCCTGGAGCAGGCCGTGGCCTACCTCGGCCAGTCCCCGGCCGGCTACGAGCACGCCGTCGCGCTGGTCGAGCTCGGGGCGGCGCTGCGCCGGGTCGGGCGGCTGGAGGACGCCCAGGAGTACCTGTACCAGGGCATCGAGCTGGCCCAGCACTGCTCGGCCGAGGGCCTGGTCGAGCAGGCGCGCCGGGAGCTCGCCAACTACGGCCTGCGGCCCAACCGGCTGGGCGACTTCCGCGCCTCCCGCGAGGCGCTCAGCCAGCCGGAGTGGGACGTCGCCCAGCTGGCGCTGCGGGGCGTGCCGCCGCAGCGGATCGCCGACGAGCTCGGGCTGCAGCTGAGCCTGGTCAACCGGCGGCTGGCCGCGGTCTACCGCAAGGCGGGCAGCGGGCCGGACGGCCTGGCCACCGCGCTCGGGCTGCCGGGCCAGCCGCGTGCCACCCGGCCGACGTGGCCGACCACGCCGGCCCAGCCGACCCGGCCGGCCGGGGACGCGGAGCAGGAAGAGGCGGGCGACGCGTAGAGCGTGTCCTTCGGCTCGGGCCGCCGTCGCGGCCGGGCGTCCGCGTCCGGCGGACGGAAGCGCTCGGGCGGCGCGCGGGGGTTCGGGAGCGCCCCCGCGGCCGTTCCCGTCGTTAGGCTGACGCAGACCGGGGCGGCCACGGCCGGCTTCCTGACGGTATTCCCGGCCCACCCCCGTTCCACCCCGTCCCATCCCCGGTCGGTTCCCGGCCGGCCCCCCGGATCGACCCCCCGGATCGACCCCCGTTCGGCGCGACCGCGGCACCCGCCCCGGCCGCCAGTGAGGAGCAGCAGGGCATGGCGACTCAGGCCACCGGCGTGCGCCACGAACCCCTCGACGCCTCGGGCGCGGGCGCCGCGATCCAGCGCTGGACGCTCACCGCCGGCCCGTACGAGGCGAGCGTGCTCACCCTCGGCGCCACCCTGCACACCCTCACCGCGCCCGACCGCGCCGGCCGCCGTGCCCAACTCCTGCTCGCCACCGACGAACTGGCCCAGATCCTCGGCCCGGCCCGGCACTACGGCACCGTCGTCGGCCGCTACGCCAACCGGATCGACGGCTCGCGGATCACCATCGACGGCGAGGACCACCCGCTCGCCCCCACCGGCGGCGGCATGACCCTGCACGGCGGCCCCGACGGCTTCGCCAACCGGATGTGGGACGCCACCGGGATCCCGGGCGGCGTCGAACTGAGGCTGCACAGCCCGGACGGCGACCAGGGCTTCCCCGGCGCCCTCGACGTCACCGTCGCCTACACCCTCGACGCCGGCGGCGCGCTCACCATCGCCTACCGCGCCGTCACCACGAAACCGACCGTCGTCAACCTCACCAACCACGCCTACGTCAACCTCGCGGGTGAAGGCAGCGGCGACGTCCTCGGCCACCTGCTCACCCTCGACGCCGACGCCTACACCCCGGCCGACGAACGGCAGATCCCCACCGGGCGGATCGAACCCGTGGCCGGTACCCCGTTCGACTTCACGACGGCCCGGCCGATCGGCAAGTCCGTGCACGACGAGCACCCGCAGCTGACCGGGCCCGGCGGGTACGACCACAACTGGGTGCTGCGCCCGCGCCCGGCCGACGGCACCCCGGCCCGGGCGGCGCTGCTGGAGGACCCGGTCAGCGGGCGCGCCCTGGAGGTGCTGACCACCGAGCCGGGCGTCCAGGTCTACACGGCCAACAAGTTCCAGGGCGCGGTGACGGGCGCGAGCGGGGTGGCGTACGGGCCGTTCGCCGGGGTCGCGCTGGAGACGCAGCACTTCCCGGACTCGCCGCACCACCCGGACTTCCCCGGCACGGTGCTGCGCCCGGGGGAGGAGTTCCGCTCGACGACCGTCCTGCGCTTCGGGACGAACTAGTCGATGACCCCCTGGCGCGCCGGCAGGTCCCGGCGCATGCAGAGCCGGGGCCAGCGGTCGAGGCCGTGCTCGGCCTCCTGGCGGCGGATCTCCCGCAGGCCCGGCGTGAGTTCGCCGTCGGCGAGCGGGCGGAAGCCGCAGCGGGCGTAGTAGGGGGCGTTCCACGGGACGTCGGCGAACGTGGTGAGGGTGAGCGCGGGGGCGTCGGTGGTGGCGGCGAGGTGCTCGATCAGCGCGCGGCCGATGCCCCGGCGGGCGTGGCCGGGGTGCACCGAGACCTGCTCGACGTGGCACGCGCCGTCGACCGGTTCGGCGAGCAGGTAGGCGATGGGGCGGTCGCCGTCGTCGACCGCGACGAGGGCGGTGCCGTCCGTCAGGTAGCGGGCGAGTTCCCCGGGGGCCGGGGGTTCGTCCTCGGCGATCTCCGGCATGCCGATGGCGGCGAACGGGGCTCCGGCGGCCCGTTCCAGCTCGCACAGCAGGGGCAGTTCGTCCTTCACGGCTGGTCTGATGCGCATGCCACCCAGTGTCCTGCAAGCGGCTTTCCGCCACGCAGGGTGGTGTTCCAGGCCACAGGCCGGTGGAGCGGAACGGTCAAAGCCGGACATAGTCGGGCGCTGTCCACTACCGTGCGGCAACATCCAGGACACGCGGCTGTAACGATCGCCGTTTCTTGCAGAAAGTTTCTGCAAGGGGTTTCCGTGACGTTTCGCCCGCTGTTAACTTCCTTCCAGCCCGACGGCAGCGAAGGTGCAGTCGGCACGAGGCAGCCATTATGCGCCTGTCTCCGAACATCTCGGGCACCCCCACCCTCCCAAGGAGTTCTCATGCGGCGTGGCATCGCGGCCTCTGCCCTCGTTGTGGCCCTCGCGGTCTCGATGGCTGCCTGTGGCAGCAGCGGCTCCAGCTCGGACGGCAAGGCCGACGGGCCGGTCACCCTCACGTACTGGGACACCTCGAACGCCACCAACGAGGCGCCGAACTACCAGGAACTGGTCAAGAAGTTCGAGGCGGCCAACCCGACCGTCAAGGTCGACTTCGTCAACGTGCCGTTCGACCAGGCGCAGAACAAGCTGCAGACCGCCATGGGGGCCAAGGGCGCGCCCGACGTGTTCCGCTCCGAGGTCGGCTGGACCGCCGCCTTCGCCAAGGCCGGCTACCTGGAGCCGCTCGACGGCACCCCGGCCGCCGCCGACACCTCCGCCTTCCAGCCCAGCCTCGTCCAGCAGGCCAAGTACGACGGCAAGCTGTACGGCGTCCCGCTGGTCACCGACACCCTGGGCCTGCTCTACAACAAGGACCTCTTCGCCAAGGCCGGGATCACCGACGCCCCGAAGACCTGGGACGAGCTCAAGGCCGACGCCGCCACGATCAAGGACAAGGACGGCGTCGACGGCTTCTGGCTGAAGGCCGCCGACGGCTACTACGCGATGCCGTTCCTGTTCGGCGAGGGCACCGACACCGTCGACGCCGCTGGCAAGAAGATCACCATCACCTCGCCCGAGGCCGTCAAGGGCATCGAGACCTACAAGTCGATGTTCACCTCGCCCGGCACCGCCAAGGCCGACGTCACCACCGACGCCTACGCCCACATGATGGACGCCTTCAACAGCGGCAAGGTCGCGGCGATCATCCAGGGCCCCTGGGAGATCACCAACATCTACAAGGGCTCCGCCTTCGCCGACAAGAAGAACCTCGGCATCGCCGCCGTCCCGGCCGGCTCCAGCGGCAAGGCCGGCGCCCCGACCGGCGGCCACAACATCTCCGTCTACGCCGGCTCCGACGCCGCCCACAAGGCCGCCGCCGAGAAGTTCGCGGCCTTCATGACCTCGGCCGAGAGCCAGGCGTTCATCGCGCAGAAGAACTCCACCCTGCCGACCCGCTCCGACGCCTTCACCGCCGACGTCAAGGCCGACCCGGGCATCGCCGGCTTCCAGGCCGTCCTCGCCAGCGCCAAGCCGCGCCCCGAACTGCCCGAGTACAGCTCGCTGTTCGCCTCGCTCGGCACCAACCTCGGCAAGGCCGTCCAGGGCACCAGCACCCAGGACGCGCTGAACACCGTCGCCACCGACTACGCCAAGCTCCTCCCGGGCTTCGCCAAGTAGCCGTCAGCCGCCCGGCCCGCCGCGGGTGAGGGACACCCCCACGTCCCTCACCCCGGCGGGCCCGGCGGCCGGACCCGCTCCTCCCGAGGCGGCCGGACCCGCTCTCCCCGAGACCTCCCCCGAGAAGGTGTAATCGATGTCAGTCGCCGTGCAGGGCGCCACCGGCAAGGGCAGCCGGCCGCGCGAGCAGCGTCCGGGCCCGCTGGAGCGCCTCAAGCGCTCCTACGCCAAGCACTGGTACGCCTACGCGATGACCGCCCCGGTCGTGCTCGTGCTCGGCGTGCTCGTGCTCTACCCGCTCGTCGAGGGCGTCTGGCTCACCCTCACCGACGCCAACAGCCTCAACTCGGCCCGCACCATCGGCGTCAACCACATCCCGGCCAGCTACAAGTTCGTCGGCCTCCACAACTACGCCGACATCCTGTGGGGCCCCGGCTCGTACGACCGCTTCTGGTCCCACTTCGTGTGGACCATCACCTGGACGGTGCTGTGCGTCGTCCTCCACTACACCATCGGCCTGGGCCTCGCCCTGCTGCTGAACAAGAAGCTGCGCGGACGCGCCGTCTACCGGATGCTGCTCATCCTCCCGTGGGCCGTGCCGACCTTCGTCACCGTCTTCTCCTGGCGCCTGATGCTCGCCGACGGCGGCGCCGTCAACGGCCTGCTCTCCGCCCTCCACCTGCCCCAGCCCGGCTGGCTGGACGACCCGCTGGCGCAGAAGGCCGCCGCCGTCCTGGTCAACACCTGGGTCGGCGTGCCGTTCATGATGATCTCGCTGCTCGGCGGCCTGCAGTCCATCCCGGCCGAGCTGTACGAGGCCGCCGAGATGGACGGCGCCACCCCGTGGCAGCGCTTCCGTCACGTCACCCTGCCCGGACTGCGCACCGTCTCCTCGACCGTCGTCCTGCTCGGCGTGATCTGGACCTTCAACCAGTTCGCCGTCATCTTCCTGCTGTTCGGCACCAGCGGCGGCTCCGACGCCCAGCTGCTCGTCACCTGGGCCTACCGCCTCGGCTTCGGCCAGCAGCCCCGGGACTACGCGCAGTCCGCCGCGTACGGCGTGATCCTGCTGTCCATCCTCATCGTCTTCACCGCCTTCTACCGGCGCTGGCTCGCCCGCAACGAGCAGGCCAACGGCTAGCAGGCCGACAGCCAGCAGGCCAACGGCCAGCAGGCCAACGGCCAGCAGGCCAACAGCAACAGGCCAACGGCTGCGGCCCCGGACTCAGTTGACCCACGAAGGCAGGTACCCCCGATGAGCACCACCACCGAAGCCGCCGCGCCGGCCGCGCGCCCCGCACCGGCCGCCCGGCCCGCCAAGGTCCGCCGCCGCGGCGAGAGCAGCCCGCTGGTCACCGCGCTGTCCCACGGCGCCCTGATCCTCGCCAGCCTGATCGCCCTGTTCCCGGTGCTGTGGATCCTCTACATCTCGCTCGGCCCGGACAAGACGGACTACCTCCACCCCGGGAAGATCCTCGGCAAGCTGACCTTGTCGAACTACGACCACGTGCTGTTCGGCACCGACTTCTTCACCTGGTTCGGCAACTCCTTCCTGGTCTCCGGCATCACCACGGTGTTCGGCGTCATGGTCGCCGCCACCACCGGCTACGCCGTCTCCCGGATGAAGTTCCCCGGCCACAAGCCGCTCATGTGGTCGCTGCTGGTCACCCAGATGTTCCCGATCGCGGTGCTGATCGTGCCGATGTACACGATCCTGTCCGAGCTCGGCCTGCTCGACGGCTACACCGGCCTGATCCTGGTCTACTCGACCACCACCGTGCCGTACTGCGCCTGGCTGCTGAAGGGCTACTTCGACACCATCCCGGTGGAGATCGACGAGGCCGGCCGGGTCGACGGCCTCAGCCCGATCGGCACCTTCTGGCGGCTGGTCCTGCCGCTCGCCCGCCCGGGCCTGGCGGTGGCCGCGTTCTACTCCTTCCTGACCGCCTGGGCCGAGGTCGCGTTCGCCTCCACCTTCATGCTCAGCTCCGACAAGTACACGCTGGCCGTCGGCCTGCAGACCTTCGTCAGCGAGCACGACGCCCAGTGGAACTTCATGGCCGCGACCGCGGTGCTGATCGCGATCCCGTCCTCCGTCTTCTTCTACCTGGTGCAGCGACACCTGGTCACCGGCCTGACCGCCGGCGCCTCCAAGTCGTAACGCCGGCACACGCCGGCACACGCCGGCAGTCGCCAGCACTCGCCAGCACCCGTCTCAGCGCTCCTCGCTCCTCTATTCCCCGAGGGATTCCGTCCATGACCCAGAACCTGGCCGACACCTCCCGGCCCGCCGCCGACACCGCTCACGAGGCGGCCGCCCTGGCTCCGGTGACTGGCAGCGCGTCCAGAGGCTGGTGGCGGGACGCGGTCATCTACCAGGTGTACCCGCGCAGCTTCGCCGACTCCAACGGCGACGGCATGGGCGACCTGCCGGGCATCCGCAGCCGCCTGCCCTACCTGCGCGACCTCGGCGTGGACGCCGTCTGGCTCTCGCCGTTCTACGCCTCCCCGCAGGCCGACGCCGGCTACGACGTGGCCGACTACCGCGCGGTGGACCCGATGTTCGGCACCCTGCTGGACGCCGACGCGCTGATCCGCGACGCCCACGACCTGGGCCTGCGGATCATCGTCGACCTCGTCCCCAACCACTCCTCGGACCAGCACGAGTGGTTCCAGCGCGCCCTGCGGGACGGCCCCGCGTCCCCGCTGCGCGAGCGCTACCACTTCCGTCCCGGCAAGGGCGAGACGGGCGAACTGCCGCCCAACGACTGGGAGTCCATCTTCGGCGGCCCGGCCTGGACCCGCACCGAGAACCCCGACGGCACCCCCGGCGACTGGTACCTGCACCTGTTCGCCCCGGAGCAGCCCGACTTCAACTGGGAGAACCCGGCCGTCGCCGACGAGTTCCGCTCGATCCTGCGGTTCTGGCTCGACATGGGCGTGGACGGCTTCCGCATCGACGTCGCCCACGGCCTGGTCAAGGCCCCCGGCCTGCCCGATCTCGGCGGCTCCGACCAGCTCAAGCTGCTCGGCAACGACGTCATGCCGTTCTTCGACCAGGACGGCGTGCACGAGATCTACCGCAGCTGGCGGGGGATCCTCGACGAGTACCCCGGCCAGCGGATCGGCGTCGCCGAGGCCTGGACCCCGACCGTCCAGCGCACCGCCAACTACGTCCGTCCCGACGAGCTCCACCAGGCCTTCAACTTCCAGTACCTGGGCACCGACTGGGACGCCGCCGCGCTGCGCGAGGTGATCGACGTCTCGCTCGACTCGATGCGCCCGGTCGACGCCCCCACCACGTGGGTGCTGTCCAACCACGACGTCACCCGGCACGCGACCCGCTTCGCCAACGAGCCCGGCCTCGGCACCCAGATCCGCACCCCCGGCGACCGCGCGCTTGGCCTGCGCCGGGCCCGCGCCGCCACCCTGCTGATGCTCGCGCTGCCCGGCTCCGCCTACGTCTACCAGGGCGAGGAGCTCGGCCTGCCGGACGTCACCGACCTGCCCGACGAGGTCCGCCAGGACCCGTCCTTCTTCCGCCAGGCCGGACAGGACGGCTACCGCGACGGCTGCCGCGTGCCGATCCCGTGGTCCGGCACCGAGGCGCCGTACGGCTTCGGACCGGTCGCCGGCGGGCCGTCCTGGCTGCCGCAGCCGGCCCAGTGGGCCGAACTCAGCGTCGAGGCGCAGACCGGCGACCCGACCTCCACCCTGGAGCTCTACCGCAGCGCGCTCGCCGTCCGCCGGGCGCAGCCCGACCTGGGCGCGGGCACCGGGGTCGAGTGGCTGGACGCCCCGCAGGGCACGCTCGCCTTCCGCCGCGGCTCCTTCGTCTGCACGGTCAACGCGAGCGGCGAGCCGGTGCGCATACCCGCCCCGGGCACGCTGCTGCTCGCCTCGGCGGAACTGGTCGTGGACGGCGGCGAGACGGTGCTCGCACCGGACAGCACCGGCTGGTGGGCGGTCTGACGTGGTTGCAATAGGCTCTGGGACCGTGACTACGGCGCGACTTTCAGACATCGCGGCGCAGGCGGGGGTCAGCGAAGCCACCGTCTCCCGCGTACTCAACGGCAAGGCGAACGTCTCCGCCGCCACCCGGCAGACCGTGCTGGCGGCCCTCGACGTGCTCGGGTACGAGCGGCCGACCCGCCTGCGCCAGCGCAGCGCCGGGCTGATCGGGCTGATCACGCCGGAGCTCAGCAACCCGATCTTCCCCGCGCTCGCGCAGGTCATCGAGCAGGTGCTCAGCCGGCACGGCTTCACGCCGGTGCTGTGCACCCAGACGCCCGGCGGGTCCACCGAGGACGAACTGGTCGAGATGCTGGTGGACCGGGGGGTGGCGGGCATCGTCTTCGTCTCCGGTCTGCACGCCGACTCCACCGCCGACCACGACCGCTACGCCCGGCTGGCCGGGCGCGGGGTGCCGTTCGTCCTGATCAACGGTTTCAGCGAGCGGATCGACGCGCCGTTCATCTCGCCGGACGACCGGGCCGCCATGTGGATGGCCGTCCAGCACCTCGCCGAGCTGGGGCACGAGCGGATCGGGCTGGCGGTCGGCCAGAGGCGGTACGTGCCGGTGCTGCGCAAGATCGAGGGCTTCACGGCCGCGATGCGCACCGTCCTCGGGCGGACGCAGGAGGAGGCCGAAGAGCTGGTCCACCACACGCTGTTCAGCGTCGAGGGCGGGCACGCGGCGGCGGGCGCGCTGCTGGACAAGGGGTGCACGGCGATCGTGTGCGGCAGCGACATGATGGCGCTCGGGGCGATCCGGGCGGTGCGGCAGCGGGGGCTGTCGGTGCCGCAGGACGTGTCGGTGGTCGGCTTCGACGACTCGCCGCTGATCGCCTTCACCGAGCCGCCGCTGACGACGATCCGCCAGCCGGTCGAGGCGATGGCGACGGCGGCGGTGGACGCGCTGCTGGAGGAGGTGGGCGGGAACGCCGCCCAGCGCGGGGAGTTCATGTTCCAGCCGGAGTTGGTCATGCGCGGCTCCACGGGGGCCTGCGCGCGCTGAGGCCGGTGACGGCCGTGTGAAGGGCCCCGGAGGGCGGTTGCTCTCCGGGGCCCTTCGGCGTGCCGTGCCGGGCTGTGCCGGGCTTGTGCTGTGCTGTGCCGGGCTGTGCTGTGCTGTGCTGGGCTTGTGCTGCGCCGTGCTGGGCTGTGCCGCGAGTGCCGTGCCGGGCCGGGGTCAGCCCTCCTGGACGGTCGGGCGGTCGGCGGTGACGCGGTGGCCGTCGGCGGCGTCGCCGGTGCGGGTCTCGGTGCGGCGACCGCGGGCCAGGTAGTCGCGCAGGATCAGTTCGACGGCGTCCTGGGGACTCTTGGTGCCGGAGAGCATCATCGCGTCGATCGCGAGGTTCGCGTCGAGCGTGACGGTGACCTGGGCCATGGGTGACTCCTCCTCGGGTGCAGAGCAGCAGCATGCCCGCTGGGCCGGGGTTTGACCACGCGAATGCTCCGATGCGCGGAGCCGCGGGTGCGCGCCGGGGGGAGGCGGCACGGACTTCGGAGGCGGGTACGCCGAAGCCCCGGGGAGAGCGACCAGTCTCTCCCCGGGGCGGTGGGCGGGTGACAGATGACAGATAACAGATGATGAAATCTGTTATCTGTCATCTGTTCGCTGTCATCCGCGATCCGTCACCCGTCCCCGGCGGGACGGTTCCGGAAGGATCCTCAGACGCGGCCGGCGAAGTCCGGCGCCCAGTTGGCGATGGTCTGCAGGCGGACGCCCGAGCTCGGGTTGGCGGCCTCGACGTACTGGCCGCCGCCGATGTAGATGGCGACGTGGTAGACGCCGGAGTCCTGGCCGTTGTTGGACCAGAACAGCAGGTCGCCCGGCTGCAGGCTGTCCAGCGAGACGTGGGTGCTCGCGGCGGCCTGGTCGTTGGCGACGCGCGGGATGGAGATGCCCGCGGCGCGCAGCGCGGCCTGGGTCAGACCCGAGCAGTCCCAGCCGCCGTTGCCGGTGCCGCCGTAGACGTACGCCTGGCCGACCTGCGCCTTGGCGAAGCTGACCGCGGCGGCCATCGAGCCGGTGACGGCCGGGGCCGGGGTCTGCGCCTGGGCGGAGGGCTTGGCGGCGGGCTTCGAGGACGGCTTGGCGGCCGGGGTCTGGGCCTCGGCGGCCGGCTGGGCGTTCACGGCGTTCCCGGCGGAGGACTGGCCCGGCTTCTGCGAGCGGTCGAACCAGTTGAAGTCACCGGACTGGCCGGCCGGAGCCTGGGCGGAGTCGCCGAAGGACAGGTGCTGGCCCGGGTAGATGGTGTCCGGACCGTCGGTCAGGGTGCCGCGGTTCAGCTCGTACAGGCGCTGCCAGCCGCCCTTGACGTTGTGCTTGTCGGCGATCGTGGACAGCCAGTCGCCGGCCACGACGGTGTAGTCCGAGGCACCGGCCTGGGTGGTGCCGCCCTGGGTCCAGTCCTGGCGCTTCTGCGCCCAGGTGCCCTTGGCGGAGTCGGCGGCGGCCGGGGCCTGCGCCTGGTCCTGCGCCTGGGCGGAGGGCTTGGCGGCGGGCTTCGGGGCCGGCTTGACGGCCGGGGCGGCCTTCGCGGTGCTCGCGGCGGCGGAGGTGTCGACGGCGGCCGGGGCGCCGCCCGCGGTCAGGCCGGCCTGGACGGAGCACACGGGCCAGGCGCCGGGGCCCTGCGAGGCGAGGACCTTCTCGGCGACGGCGATCTGCTGGTCCTTGGTGGCCTGGTTGGCCTGCGGGGCGTACGAGGTGCCGCCGAAGGCGGCCCAGGTGCTGGAGGTGAACTGCAGGCCGCCGTAGAAGCCGTTGCCGGTGTTGATGCTCCAGTCGCCGCTGCTCTCGCACTGGGCGACCTTGTCCCAGGTGGCGACGGAGGCGGCGGAGGCGGTGCCGGAGGTGAGGCAGGGGATGGTGAGGCCGACGCCGGCGACGCCGAGGGCGGCGATCACGCGGCGGGTGCGGCTGGACAGGCGAGTGCCGTTGGTGGGCAGCATGAAGACGCGGTCCTCTCCCACGCCTGCGAGGTGAGCTGTCGGATTCGGGCCGGAGTTGCCCGGCCGCGCTGTGGCGCGGCTTCACCCCTAGCCCAGGACCGTTCCGTGGATCGGTCCGGGGCGACTTACCTGTGGGTCCCCCGCTCCTGCCGTGGTGCGTTTTCGCGCTTCCAGCGCACCCGACGGCAGGACTCGGCGTTGCGGATGTGCTGGGTCCGTGTGGTCACGAACGGGGAGCACGTTAAGCAGACTTAAGTACGAACTGCAAATACCTGTGATGCGCATCACGGATTATGGAAAGCCACCAAAACTTTCCTTCTCCAAGATCGAAAATGATCGTTTTCTCGCAATAAACCTGCGGATGTGCACAACTGTCAGGCTCTCAGGAATCGCATGACGGGCGGTCACCCGATCGCAAACAATCACAGAACGGACATCTCGCGCATTCGGCTCTTAATTCCCTTACGCCGCAAGCCGAAAGGGCCCGGAGCGCGGTCGCTCCGGGCCCTTCCGTACGCGTTGTCGGCGGTTACTCGCCGGCGGCCTCCCCGGTCGCCCCGGAGGCCGTCCCACCGGCCGCGTGGGCCGCGCGGGAGCCCTCGGAGGCGGCCTCCGCCGCCTCGGCCTCGGCCTGGGCCTGCGCGGCGGCCAGGGCCTCCGCGGACGGCGCCGGCAGCGCGGCCAGGTACAGCGAGGCGATGAGCTGGCCGACCGTCTGGTAGGCGCCGAGCGGCGCGGCGGACGGGCAGCCGGTCTCCTCGGCGGCCGTGGCGAGCAGCTCGGAGTCCGCCTCCGGGCCGATCACCAGCGGGGCCAGCGCGGGGCGCTGCGAGCCGGTCTCCTTGAGGTGCGCGACGGCGGCGGCGACCGAGCCGGGCACGTCGAGCGCGGCGGGGACGACCGGGACGGCCAGGCGGGCGGCCAGCAGCACGCCGGTGATGCCGGCGGCGGCCGCGGCGTCCTCGCCGCCGACGGTGGTCAGCACGACGCCGTCCGCGGCGGTCGCGATGGCGAACAGGCGGGCGCGGTCGGCGCGGGCCAGCCCGGCCTCGGACAGGCGGACGTGGACGGCCTCGGCCAGCAGCGGGTGCGGGCCCAGCACGTCGGTGACGTGCGCGCCGTACTCGGCGGCGAGTGCGTGGAGTTCGGGCAGGAAGTCGTGCGGGCCGGGCACCAGGGGTACCAGGATCGGTGCCGGGACGCCGGCCTCGGCGGCGGCCGCCAGCAGCTCGCCGATGCTGCGCTCGGTGCCGTCCGCGCCCTCGGTGCCGTCGCCGGGGAGGTAGCCCACCGCGGTCTGGACGCCGTTCTGCTCGCTGCGGACGATCGAGAGCAGCTCCTCGACGACCGAGCGGGACTCGGGCCCGGCGGTCGCGGGCACGGCGAGCACCAGGGCCGGGGAGCCGGACGGGATCTCGGGGCGCTCGGGGCGACGGTGGCGCCCCCGCGCACGGGAGCCTGGAGTGCGAACGGGCAGTGGCGCGCCCGGGATGGCTGCGGTGCTCATGGCGGAGATCGTAGGACATCGGCCCGTCAGGGCTGCAGTCGGCTGCCGTGCCGGTTTCGCGCGAGCGTGGTGTGCGCGGCGCGCGGAGCTCCCGCGTGCGCGGGTCGATGAGCGGTCATTAGGTCATATTCCGGACATACCTGGCCCAACCCCCGCGCGTCCGCCGGTATCTCCTGGAGACGTGTCCGGTGGGGCGTCACGTTGCACCTGTGGCGCGTGAGATGTCTCACAGTCGACGGGCGGTCTGACGGAGGGTCACGAGTGCGCGACTCCCGGCTTTCGAAGATCAACATTTAGCGGGGAGCCGCTCACGGCCGGTTATCGGAAGCGGGCCGGTTCGGTCGGCTATGTCCGTTTACGTACCGTCAGGAGAAGGGTCCGTGAAGAGTTCAGGTCGGCCGGTGAAAGGCCTCGTGCACCTGCACCGTCTCGTGCTGATGCACGTGCACAAGGGCTATCATCGCGTCAAGTGAGGCGTTGTGCCGGGCTGGTACGGGGCCGGCCCGTTCGTTCGGCGGGTGCCGGGGGCGCCGCGCTGGACCGCAACTCCGGGGCTCTTCGGGAGACTTCTATGCACGACTCGCACGAATCGCAGGAACTGGGCGGCTCGTACGGTCCCTACAACGGGATGGCCGCCACCGAGCTGGAGGGAGTGGTCTGGCAGAAGAGCCTGCACAGCAACTCCCAGGGCAACTGCGTCGAGTTCGCCGCGCTGCCGGGGGGCGACGTGGCGATGCGCAACTCGCGCTTCCCGGACGGTCCGGCGCTCATCTACACGCGGGCCGAGATCGCCGCGATGCTGTTGGGGGCCAAGGACGGGGAGTTCGACCACCTGTCCGCCTGACCGGACGTCCGTCCGGCCGTTCACCGGGCCGTCCGGCCGCTTCACCGGACGTCCGTCGGTCCGGCCACCGCTCCGCACCAGGAGCCATCGGGGGGCCGTCGTGGGTGCTGACACCACGGCGGCCTTTGTCTTCTCCGCAGGCTCGGCCCCGCGGTCGTCCGCGCGGTTCGTCACGCGCTCGGTCACACGCTCGGTGGTGTGCCTCTTCGCGGGCTTCTCCACCGTCCCGTGCGCTGCTGTCCCGCGTAACGCTGTCCCGTGCGCTGCTGTCCCGCGCACTGGCGGCCCGTCGGCCGTCGGGGGCGCACTGGTCGTCGCGGGTGCGCTGCGGGGGGCCGGTGGGTCTCCGGCGCGAGCCCGGCGAGGGCGAACTACCGCTTCTTCCCGGGGTTTCGGTCCTCCCGGGGTGTCCATCGATCCGGGGACGCGTGCCCGCGCTGCGGGGGTGCGTGCCCGTCCGCCGCTAGGCGGAGCGCCGGTGCCGGCCACCGAGTTCGGGGGTCGCGGCCTGCGCGTCGGCCTCGAACAGCGCCCAGACGACCTTGCCCCCGCCCAGCGGGTGCCAGCCCCAGGAGTGGCTGAACGAGTCCACCAGGTGCAGCCCGCGGCCGGATTCGGCCACGAAGTCCGCCTCCCGGGCGACCGGGCCGGTGCTGCTCGGATCGCTGACCGCGCAGACGATCTGCGGCGCGCGGTGCACGAGGCTTATTCGGATCGGCAGCCTGCCGTCACCACCGTGCTGTGTGGGAAAGTCGTACTCGCCCAGGGCGCCGCCCACCGGGTCGGGCCGTGCGCCGATCGCATGCCGCAGCGCGTTGGTCACGAGTTCCGACGCGACCAGCGCGACGTCGTCGAACAGCTCCATCAGCCCCCAGCGCTGCAGAGCGGTCCGGGCGAAGTCACGTGCGGTTCTGACGGCTTCGAAGCGAGGAGCGAGCGTACAGGTGACCACGTGGGGGTCAACCGCCAAAGCCGTACCGGTGCCCATGAAGAGCTCCTCCCATAAGGGGGCGGACACGGCTGGACCCGCCGGGGTCATGCCGGTCACCTCCGACTCGCTCGGCCGCACGGCCCCCTCCTCGACGAGGCGCGCGCGCACACGAAGGCCCGGTGGCGTGGGGGACGCTGCCGGGCTGGTGCACGGAGTCGCGCGTGGGGTCGACGCGGAGCCCGCGGGATTGCCAGGGATGTGCAGGTGCACGTGCACCATGGTCCTCTGCGCTCACTGCAGATGCAAGAGTCGATTCACGTGCAGTCGCACTATTGGCATATGCAAGCGCCGGATGCACGTGCATCCTGGTGTGTGGAGTGCAGAACTGATAGGAACATCCGTCAGTATCGGCACCGTGAGCGCTCAACTGATGGCAGACTGTGCGCTGTTTGCCCTAGGTGGAGGTTTCGACCGCATGACCACAGTTCAGCCGGGCGGCGGCTCGATGGTCCGCCGGATCCTCCTCGGCTCACAGCTGCGACGCCTGCGTGAGGCGCGCGGCATCACCCGCGAGGACGCCGGCTACGCGATCCGCGCCTCCGAGTCCAAGATCAGCCGCATGGAGCTCGGCCGGGTCAGCTTCAAGGAGCGCGACGTCGCCGACCTGCTCAGCCTCTACGGCGTGGACGACGGCCTGGAGCGGGAGGCCCTCCTCGGCCTGGTCCGCGAGGCCAACAAGTCCGGCTGGTGGCACAGCTTCAACGACGTGCTGCCAGGCTGGTTCCAGACCTACGTCGGTCTGGAGGAGGCCGCGCAGCTGATCCGCACGTACGAGGTGCAGTTCATCCCGGGACTCCTGCAGTCCGAGGAGTACGCGCGGGCGGTTTTCGGTCAGAGTCGGCCGGTCATCAGCGAGGAGGAGGTCGAACGGCGGGTCAGCCTCCGCCTGCGCCGCCAGAAGCTGCTGACCGAGGGCAACAACCCGCGCCTGTGGGCCGTCATCGACGAGGCCGCGCTGCGCCGCCCGGTCGGCGGGCCCAAGGTGATGCGCGGCCAGGTCCAATACCTGATCGACGTCGCCGAGCAGGCCAACGTCGTCATCCAGGTCATGCCGTTCCGCTTCGGCGCGCACGCGGGCGAGTCCGGCGCGTTCACGATCCTGCGCTTCCCGGAGCAGGACCTCGCCGACGTCGTTTACCTGGAGCAGCTCACCAGCGCGCTCTACCTCGACAAGCGGGACGACGTGGACGCCTACATCCAGGTCATGGAGCGCCTCTGCGTGGACAGCCTCACGCCCGAGCGCACCATAGACCTGCTCGCCTCGATCCTGAAGGAACGCTGAGCCTCCGCCCGGAGGGGCCTGGACGTCCGGGCCCGAACGGCCGGACCACGAGCCGTGCTTGCCCGCCGCCCGGACCGGCCGTCGGCGAGCACCGGCCGCCGGAGCATCCGCCGCCGCCCACCGGCCGTCAGCCGCGGGCCGGCGGCCGTTCGCGTTCCAGCGGCAGCGGCAGCGGCAGCTGTGGCTGTGGCAGCGGCTGCGGCGGGCGGCCCAGCTCCCACGGCAGGTCGTAGCGCCGGAACAGGTCGGCCCGGATCGGCGCCAGCGGCACCTCCGCGCCCGGCAGCAGGAGGCCGATGCACCCGCCCATGAGCGCGCTGCGCAGCACCGCGTGCTCGGCGGCCGGATCCGGCGCACCCCACTCCCGCAGCAGGCCCTGGAGGATCGCGCCGAGCTGCTGCTGCTCCGGGTCCTGGACGAAGGAGCCGGTGTCCGGGTCGAGGATCAGCGCCAGGTGGGAGCGCATCACCCGCGGGTGGTCGAGGGCGAGGCCGAGGACGGCGTCGATGGCGCGGGCCAGCCGGGCCTCGGGTGTCGCGTCCGGCGCGAGTTCGGCCAGGGCGTTGCTGAGCGACTGGTGCATCATCCGGTGCGTGGCGGACTGCATGAGCAGCCGTTTGCCGTCGAAGTAGTACGACAGCAGGCCGCGCGCGAGTCCGGCGCGCTCGGCGATGTCGCTCAGCGTGGTCCCGGCGTATCCGTGCTGGTCGACCAGTTCGACGGTGGCCCGCATGATGCGCCGGCGCGAGCGCTGACGCATTTCCTCATTGACCGAATCCCCGCGGGGTGCCATCGTGACAGCTCCGAACGTTCGTTGGCTCCCGGCCAATATACTGGGGGAGTCGACGGCCGATCCGTGGAACCGCGTTGACGAGCGGCGCACGGACGGCTGGTGCGGGGGCGGCCGTTACGAAGACGGCCGGCTCCACCAACACGGGGGTTTGGTGGAGCCGGCGGCAGTGCCCGGGGGTGGACATCCGCGTCGGCTCGACGCGGCGCGGTGTGGTGCGGTCCGCCGTTGTCCGGTGCGGGTCCGGTGCGGTCTCGCGTGGGCGGTTCGGCGTGGGCGGAAGCGGCGCGGGCGGAAGTGGTCAGCGCTCGGCCAGTACCTCGGCCCGGTCGGTGGGCCCGGATGCCCGTGACGTGTAGTCATAGTCCGGGACAGACACAGGAGTTGACTTCTTCCGGCGCTCCAGCAGTGCGCCCACGAGGGCGATCAGGAACCCGAGCAGCGCGACCGCCGTGACGAACAGCAGGGCCGGCCGGTAGCCGTCCAGCTGCGCCTGCGGGCTGTCGCCGCCGGCGCTCCCGGCGGTGATCATCGCGGTCGCACCGGCGAGCACGACGGCGGTGCCGACCTGGATCGCCGTGTTGACCAGGCCCGAGGCCAGGCCCTGCTCCTCGTCCGCGACGCCGTCGGTGGCGGCGATGTTCACGGAGGGGAAGGCGAGCGCGAAGCCGACGCCGAGCAGCAGCATCGACGGCAGCACCAGCGCGGGGTAGGAGCTGTGCTCGTCCAGCCGCAGGAACAGTGCGAACGCCGCGGTCAGCGACAGGACGCCGATGGGCAGCAGCCGGCCGGTGCCGAAGCGGTCCACGATCGGGCCCATGAACGGCGCGGACAGCGCGATGAACGCGCCGGCCGGCAGCAGCCCGAGCGCCATCTCCAGCGCCGACCAGCCGAGCAGGTGCTGGAGGTAGAGCGTCACGATGAACTGGAAGCCGCCGTAGGCGCCGGTCATCGTGAAGGCGATCACGTTGGCCCGGGCCACCGCGCCGTTGCGGAAGATGCCGAGCCGGACCAGCGGGTGGGCGGCGCGGCTCTCGGTCACCAGGAACGCGGCCGCCAGGGCGGCGACCACGGCGAACGAGCCGAGTGTGCGCAGGCTGAGCCAGCCGGCACCCTGCGCCTCGGTGACGGTGAAGACGAGCAGCAGGACGGTGAGCGTGCCGGTGATCGCGCCGAGGACGTCGTACCCGCCCTTGGCGCGCTCCTCGACCGGGCGGGGGAGCAGGCGGACGGCGAGCAGCAGGGCGATCAGCGCGACCGGGACGGGCATCAGGAACGTCCAGCGCCAGCCGACCGAGGTGAGCAGGCCGCTGAGCACGAGACCGAGCGAGAAGCCGCTGGCGGCGCAGGTGGTGTAGATGGACAGCGCCCGGTTGCGGGCGGGGCCCTCCGGGAAGGTCGTGGTGATGATCGACAGGCCGGCCGGGGCGGTGAACGCGGCGGCGGTCCCCTTGAGGAAGCGGGCGGCGATCAGCAGTCCGCCGTCGTCGACCAGTCCGCCGAGCAGGGAGGCGGCGCCGAAGACGCCCAGGGCGACGAGGAACACCCGGCGGCGGCCGAGCAGGTCGGCCGCCCGTCCGCCGAGCAGGAGCAGGCCGCCGTAACCGAGCACGTAGCCGGAGACCACCCATTGCAGGGTCGAGGTGGAGAGGTGCAGTTCGGAGCCGATGGACGGGAGGGCCACTCCCACCATGGAGACGTCCAGGGCGTCCAGGAAGATCGCGGCGCAGAGGACGAACAGGGTGCCCCAGAGGCGGGGGGTCCAGGCCTGTCCGCCGGTTGACGGTGCGTCGGGTGACGTGACGGTCGCGGTGGTCATGGGGAGGAGACTACATGCACGTGCAATCAATGCAAGTGAATAAGATGTAAACGCATAAGTTGCGGTGGCGGTGGTAGGGTGGCGCCGTGGCTGAACTCGACTCCCCGGCGGAGGCCGGTCTCGTCGCGCAGTGGCGCGAACTGCTGGCCCGGCACGCCGAGACCTCCTGTGCGCTCGACCGCGAGCTGGGCGAGAAGCACGGGCTCGGGATGAGTGAGTTCGAGGTGCTGGAGCGCCTGGTCGAGGGCTGCTCGGTGGACCGCAGCCACCGGCTCCGGGTCCAGGAGCTCGCCGACGTCGTCCACCTCAGCCAGAGCGCGCTGTCCCGTCTGATCGGCCGGCTGGAGAAGGCGGGACTGGTGACGCGCGAGATGTGCGTGGACGACCGCCGCGGCATCCTGATCGTCCTCACGGACGAGGGGCGTGAGCGCTACCGGCAGGCCCGTCCGCTCCACCGCGACGTGCTTGCGCGCACGCTCGGCGATGAGGTCACTGGCCCGTGTGAGGCGTGATGCTGACGGTTCGTCAGCAGATTTGCCGGCAGGTTCGTCAGCAGGTTCTTCGGCAGGTTCTTCGGCGGTCCTGAGGGTCCGGTGGGGCGATGGGGCGTCTGGCTAGAACTGCGAGACGAGTCCCGGAGCGGCGGCCAGCAGCACGACGGCCACGGGCGCGGCGAGCGCGGCGACGGTGAGTTGGAGCCGGTGCGGAACGGACAGCCGGGGGCGGCCCGCGAGCAGGCGGTCCACCCGCTTCGGGGACTGCGCGAGGCCCGGCGGACAGGAGCCGAACACCCCGCGGCCCAGGTTGAGTTCGGCCAGCGCAAGGGCGGTGGTGTGCCGTCCGTGCCGACGGGCCGCACGGTCGTCGGCCGCCAGCTCGACCAGCTCGCCGACCTGGTCCCGGAAGGTGCTGAACACCCGGACCCCCGGGAACCCGGACGCGAGTGCCTGGGCGGCCTGCGCGAGCCAGTCGTGCCGGGCACGCACGTGCCCGCGCTCGTGACTCAGTACGGCCGCCAACTCCCGTGCGGTCAGCTGCTGGAGGGCGCCCGTGGTGACCACCAGCCGGGAGTTCGGGCCGGGCAGCGACCAGGCCTCCGGCCGGACGTTCTCCAGCACCACCAGGCGCTCCCGGCGGCTGCGGGCGGCCGCGATGGCCTCCGGCAACTCGGGAGCGCGGTCGGAGAGTTGAGCGTGACGGTGGTTGCGCAGAGCCTTCGCCGAACGGACCTCACGGGTGACCGCCAGCACCGTCTGCAGCCCGCCCGCGGCCAGCACCGCCGCGCAGAGCCGGCCCCAGCCTTCGGCGTCCTGGAGCCCGTACGCCGCCTCCACCCCGTGCGGCGCGCCGGCGAACACGAGTGCGCGCAGTTCGGGCAGCGCGGCCGAGGCGGCCAGGACCAGGCTCAACGCGCAGCACAGCAGGACGGCTACGACCAGGCACTGCCATGCCAGCAGCGCCAGCACGGGTTCGCGCTCCACCCAGCGGGCCCGGGCGAGCAGCCGGGGCACGGCGGTGGAGAGCAGTAGGCCGAGCAGCAGCAGGCCGATCAGGGCAGTCATCGCATGGGCTCCCCGAGTGCGCACGGAGCGCGACAACGCGCTCCTCGCCAACCTATGCGCTGGCGACGTCCGGTGGAACGGCTTTCGGGCGGCCAGTGACCAACGCCACGCGGGCCCGGGGACCTTGGTCCCGGGTGTGGCTCGGCCAGGGTGCGTGGGGTGGGGGTTGGGGCGGCGGGTGGGGTGGGGTGGGGTGGGGTGGGGGACGGGCGTCGGGGACGGGCGTTGGGTGTGGGTGTTGGGCGTGGGCGTCGGGGGCGGGCAAGGTCACATGGTCAGGAGCATCGCGAACATCCCGATGCCCATGGTGAGCCGGCAGGCCTGCGGGAGGCCCGCCGTTCCGACGGTGACGCTTCCGCCGGGGGCGTGCAGGAGCCGGGTGCCGGCCCAGAGGGAGTAGGCGCCGAAGTACACCAGCAGCGCGCCGGTGAGCAGCGGGGCGCCGGTGCTCGGGGCGTGGTGGTGATGGCCGGGGGAGGCGGTCATGGCGAGGGCTGCGTAGGTCATGGCCAGGCCGCCGATCGCGTGGTGCAGCCGGTGTCCGCGGCGGTCCGGGGCGCCGGCGGCGGCGAGCAGGAAGAGGGCTGCGGGGACGCCGAACAGCCAGGCCCAGACGGGCGCCGGGACGGCGGCGCCGGTGACGGCCATTCCGGCCATGCCGAGCCCCATCAGCGCTTCGGCGGCGTCGGTTTCCCGGGCGAGAAGCCGTTGGGCGCCCGTCGGGTGGGTGGTGGAGGGCGCCGGTGCGCAGGTGGTGTGTGGCGCGTGCGGGGCTCCGGGGGCTCCCGGGGCATACCGGAGGCGGGTCAGGCAGTAGGCCCCGGCGGTGGCGGTGAGGAGGGCGAGGAGCCAGTTGACCAGCGTGGGTCCGTGCAACGGCGGCCTCCTGGGGTGACGGGAGGACGGCGAACAGCGAACAGCTGACAGGTTTCAGATAACAGATAACGAAATCTGTCATCTGAAACCTGTCAGCTGTTCGCCGCCACCCGTACTCTGCGGCGTTCGTCCTGTCCACGATCACCGCTGCCGCTCCCGGGAGGCCAGGGCGCGTGCAGGGGCGCACGGTGGTGACCAGCGGAGTGCGTTCCTGCGAGCGCCCTATGCCTGCCTCAACAAGCCCCCCAGCCAGACCTCGCCAGATCTCGCCGGACCCCGCCACCCTGCCGCCGCCACCCCGCCGGAATCCACCTGCCGGAGCCCGCCCCCGCGCGTCCCGTCTCAGCCCTGAAGCCGCCCCGAGGCGACGATCCGGCTGAGGAACCGCCGGGTCCGCTCCTCCCGCGGATCGCCGAACACCTGCTCCGGCGGCCCCTGTTCGAGCACCACCCCGCCGTCCAGGAAGCAGACCTGGTCGGCCACCTCGCGCGCGAACCCCATCTCGTGCGTCGACAGGACCATCGTCATGCCCTGTTCCTTCAGATCGCGCACCACCGACAGCACCTCCCCGACGAGCACCGGGTCGAGCGCCGCCGTGATCTCGTCGAGCAGCAGCAGCCGTGGCCCGGTGGCCAGCGCCCGCACGATGGCGACGCGCTGCTGCTGCCCGCCGGAGAGCCGGTCCGGGTACTCCTTCGCCTTGGCCGCCAGCCCGAGCCGGTCCAGCAGCTCCAGTGCCTTCGCCTCCGCCTCGGCCCGCCCGAGCCCGTGCACCCGGCGCGGCGCGAGCGTGATGTTCTCCAGCACCGTCATGTGCGGGAACAGGTTGTAGGCCTGGAAGACGACACCGATCCGGCGCCGGACGGCGTCCTCGTCCGTCCGCGGGTCGGTGATGTCCTCGCCGTCCAGGAAGATCGCGCCGTCGTCGACGCCCTCCAGCAGGTTCACGCACCGCATCAGCGTGGACTTGCCCGAGCCGGACGCCCCGATCAGCGCCGTCACCGAGTGCTCGGGCACGGCGAGGTCGACGTCGCGCAGCACCACCTGTGAGCCGAAGGTCTTGCGCACCGACTCCAGCCGCAGCACGTCCGCTCCGGCGCCCACCGGGTCCCCGCCCACACCCCTCGCACTGCTCGTACTGTTAGTACTGCTCGCCCCGCTCACACCGCACCTCCCTGGACCTGCCGACGGTTCATGCGCGCGGTCAGCCAGTCGGCGAACCGCGTGAGCGGAATGGTCAGCACGATGAACACCAGCCCCGCGACCAGGTACGGCGTGTAGTTGAACGACCGGGACGCGATGATCTTCGCCGCGTAGACGGCGTCGATCGCCCCGCCGATCGAGACGAGCCCGGTGTCCTTCTGCAGGCTGACCAGGTTGTTGATCAGCGGCGGCACCACCCGCCGTACCGCCTGCGGCAGCACGACGTACCGCATCGCCTGCGCGTTGGTGAGCCCGAGCGAGCGCGCCGCGGCCCGCTGGCTCGGGTGCACCGACTCGATCCCCGCGCGGAACACCTCGGACACGTACGCCGAGTACGTCAGCACGAGCGCCGCCCCGCCGAGCAGCAGCGGATCGGTGGTCACCCCGGTGAGGCGCAGTGCCGGCACCCCGGTGATCATCACCAGCAGGCAGATGATCATCGGCAGCCCGAGGAAGAAGTCCACGTACGCGGTGGCCAGCAGCCGGACCGGCAGGAACACCGGACCGCGCAGGGTCCGGAGCACCGCCAGCAGCAGGCCGAACACCAGGATCAGCACGCCGCAGCCGAGCATCAGCTCCAGGTTGAGCCGGAGCCCGGTCAGGACCTCGGGCAGCGCCTGCCGGGCGTAGTCGAGGTTGAAGAAGGTCCGTCGAGTCACCTCCCAGCCGGGGGAGTTGACGATGAGCAGGTACAGCACGACGGCCGTCAGCAGCGTCGACGAGCCCGCGATCAGGGCCGAACGCCGGGTCCGCCCGCGGCGGTAGGCGTCCCGGGCGAGCCGGCGCTCGGACGGACGGTAGCCGTCGTCCTCCCCGCCGCCGGGCGCACCGTCGTCCCGCGCGCCCGCCTCCCGGCCCGCCGCGCCGTCGGCCCCGACACCCCCGCCGGCCTCGACGCCGCCACTGGCCTCGATGCCGCCGCTCACTTCAGCACCGGTGCCGAGACGGCGTCGGACAGCCACTGCTTCTCCAGCTTCGCGAGCGTCCCGTCCGCCCGCAGCGCGTCCACGGCCTGCGACACGCAGCCGGTGAGCCGGGAGCCCTTGTCCAGCACCAGTCCGAACTGCTCGCCCTGCGACGCGCTCTCGAACTGCCCCACCACCTGAGCCTCCGGCACCTCGGCGCCGGTGATGTAGAAGGCCGTCGGCAGGTCGACCACGAGCGCCTCGACCTGGCCGTTCTTCAGCGCGGCCTTGGCCAGGTCGTTGGAGTCGAAGACGGCCGGCCGGGTGCTCGGCTTGATGGTGTCGGTGATGGTGTCGAGGCTGGTCGTGCCCACCTGCGCGCCGAGCTTGGCGCCCTTGAGGTCGGCGATGCTCTTCGCGCTCGCGGCCTTGGAGTTCTTTAGCGCGATGACGGCCTGCCGGACGTCGTAGTAGCCGGAGGAGAAGTCGACCGCCTGCTTGCGCTCGGCGCTGATGGACACCTGGTTGACGTCGAAGTCGAAGTCCTTCGGGCCGGGCGAGGTGGCCTTGTTGAACGGGGCCACCACCCAGGTCACCTTCTCCTTGGGGTAGCCGAGCTTGTCGGCGACCGCGTAGGCGACCGCGGACTCGAAGCCCTTGCCGTTCTCCGGCTTGTCCTCGGAGAACCACGGGTCGTACGCGGGCTTGTCGGTGCCGATCGTCAGCGTGCCGGCGGTCCAGGTCGCCAGCGCCCCCGGCGCGCAGCCGGCCGATGTGCCCGACGCGCCCGCGCCCGCGGCCGCGGTCCCGTCGGTCTTGGCGTCCTGCGGCGCGCACGCGGTCAGCGCGGCGGCGGCCGCCAGCAGCGCGGCGACGGGGAGGGCGGCGGACTTGCGGAAGCCGGGGCGGAGACGGAGGTCGGTCATGGCAGGGCTCCAGGGAAGGAAGGCCGGGCAGGACAGGAGATGCGGCGGCCGGGGCCGGAGGCGGCCGCGGACCCGGCGGGTCACTTCCCCCGGTGGCGGCGCCGGAACACACGCGGCATGGTCGGCGTACGGGCCCGCGTCCGCGGCGCCCTCCGAGCCTGATCGGCGGATCGGCGAGCGAGCGGATCGGCGGATCAACGACAGCAGCGGCGGCGACAGCAACAGCCGCGCGTGCCACGGCAGGCGTGACAACGAGAGGGCACCCGGAACAGGCCGTCGTGCCGCTCGGTCATCGTGATCACCGCCGGGAGCATGGCGGGAGGTTCGCATCCCGACGGCGCCCGTGTCCAGAACATCCACCGCGGCGTCCACATGCCGGACATCCGGTCGCGGCGTCCCCGAAACCCCCCACCACCGGAGGTTCTCCGATCGGAGCCCCCTTGAACAGGAGAACCTTTCGTATCTATGGTGTCTCCATCGAAAACCTCCTGTCGAAGTGAGTCCACGATGCAGAATCTTTCGCCAAGGCTCGCTGTGGCGGCCGACGCCCCGGTCTCGACCCTCGCCGGCCACCCGGCGTGGCTGCTCCTGAAGGAGGCCGTCGAGACCCTGCGCCCGCTGCAGTCCAAGGACGGCTCGATCGACCTGGCCGCCGTCCAGCGGCACACGGTCGATCCGCTGGTCGCCACGGTCCGCAGCGCGGTCGCCGAGCTGGCCCCGCTGTTCCCGCACGACGAGGCCTACCTGGCCGCCGTCGACGCGGACCTGGCCAAGTGGGCCGACACGGGCTACCGGGAGCCCGACTTCCTGGACTCGCTGCTCGCCTTCCAGCCCGCCGACCAGCGCGTCGACGGCCTCGAGCACCTCGTGGTCTTCCCGATGTACACGCAGAACGGGAACCCGGACCGCAACCTCGAAGCCGTCCTGCTGCGCGTCGTGTGGCCCGACTGGCTGGCCGAGCTGGAGCGCACGCGCTTCGACAACCCGATGTTCGTCCCGATCACCTTCACCGACTTCACGGCCGGGTACGACACCAACTCCGCCGTCCTCTTTCCCGAGACGGTCGCCGTGCGCAAGGCGCCGGAACGTTTCACCTGGGGCGGCATCTTCTGCGACCGCGAGGCCGCCCGCTTCCGCGCCGTCACCACCAGCGCCGTCCAGCAGCTCGGCCTGGCGATCCCGGACGACGCCGAGGGCCTGCTCAAGGACCAGGCGCGCGCGCAGGAGACCTTCGTCCTGTGGGACCTCGTCCACGACCGCACCCACAGCCACGGTGACCTGCCGTTCGACCCCTTCATGATCAAGCAGCGCAGCCCGTTCTGGATGTACGGCCTCGAAGAGCTCCGCTGCGACCTCACCACCTTCAAGGAGGCGGTGCAGCTGGAGGCCGAGGGCAACAAGCACGCCCGCGACGTCCAGTACGCGATCCTCTTCGACCGCCTGTTCCGCTTCCCGGTCAGCGGCGACCGCGTGCGCAACTACGACGGCATGGGCGGCCAGCTGCTCTTCGCCTACCTGCACAAGAACGACGCGCTGCGCTGGCGGGACAACCGCCTCACCATCGACTGGGACCGCGCCCCGCAGGTCACCAACGAGCTCTGCGCCGAGATCGAGACCCTGTACCGCGACGGCATCGACCGGCCCAAGCCGGCCCACTGGATCGCCGCCTACCAGCTCGTCTCCCGCTACCTCACCCCGCACCCGGCCTCCACGTGGGCGAAGGGGGCCGACGCGCTGCCGCTCGACATCACCGACGGCAAGGCGCTCAACAAGGCGCTGTGCGACGCGGTGCTCCCGGACGAGTTCCCGCTGAGCATGTTCTACGAGGCCCTGTCCAAGAAGCTCGGCGGCGTCATCGCCGCCACCGCCGGCATCACCGGCAACGGAACCAAGGGAGTCGCCGCGTGACCACCACCCCCAACGCCCCGCTGGCCGGCAAGGTCATCGCCGTCGCCGGAGCCAGTGGCCCGGCCGGACAGGCCGTGCTGCGCCGCCTGACCGCCGACGGTGCCACCGTGATCGGTGCCGACATCGACCCGGTCCGGCTGGAGAGCGCCCTCGACGCCACCCGCGTCGCCGTGCGCGGGGCGAAGGTCAGCGGCCAGGTGATCGACCTGCTCGACCCGCAGGAGGTCCACGACTGGGCCGACCACCTGGAGGCGGAGCACGGCCACGTCGACGGCCTGTTCCACCTGGTCGGCGGCTGGCGCGGCAGCAAGACGTTCTTCGACACCCGCCTCGACGACTGGGACTTCCTGCACGACACCGTCGTGCGGACCCTCCAGCACACCTCGCTGGCCTTCCAGCCCGCGCTGGTCCGCAGCCCCGCCGGCCGGTACGCGATGGTCTCCGCCGCCGCGGCCCACAAGCCCACCGCCGGCGGCGCCGCCTACGCGGCCGCCAAGGCCGCCACCGAGGCGTGGACCCTCGCCATGGCCGACTCCTTCAAGAAGGAGACCACCTCGGCCGACGGCGAGCCCACCGCCGCAGCTGCCATCCTGGTGATCAAGGCGCTGGTCAGCCCGGAGATGCGGGCCGAGAAGCCGGACGCGAAGTTCGCCGGCTTCACCGACACGGCCGACCTCGCCACTCACCTGGCGGGCCTCTGGGACCGCCCCGCAGCAGAACTGAACGGACAGCACCTGTGGCTGACAGCCCGATGAACGACTCCACCCGCACGGACGCGGTTCGGCGGCACGACCCCGCCGTCCGCGGCTTCGCCAGCGACAACTACGCCGGCGTGCACCCCGAGGTCCTCGCCGCGATAGCGCTCGCCAACGGTGGCCACCAGGTCGCCTACGGCGAGGACGACTACACGGCACACCTGCAGGACGTCTTCCGCCGCCACTTCGGCGAGAAGGCCGAGGCCTACCCGGTCTTCAACGGCACCGGTGCCAACGTGGTCGCCCTCCAGGCGCTGCTCCCGCGCTGGGGCGCGGTCGTCTGCGCCGAGTCCGCCCACATCAACGTGGACGAGGGCGGCGCCCCGGAGAAGATGGGCGGCATCAAGCTGCTCACCGTCCCCACCCCCGACGGCAAGCTCACCCCCGAACTGCTCGACCAGCAGGCCTGGGGCTTCGGCGACGAGCACCGCGCGCAGCCGCTCGCGGTCTCCATCACCCAGAGCACCGAGCTCGGCACCCTCTACACCGCCGACGAGATCCGCGCGATCACCGAGCACGCCCACCAGCTCGGCATGCTCGTCCACGTCGACGGCTCCCGCCTGGCCAACGCCGCCGCATCGCTCGGCCTGCCGCTGCGCGCCTTCACGACGGACGTCGGCGTCGACGTGCTGTCGTTCGGCGGAACGAAGAACGGCCTGCTGTTGGGCGAGGTCGTCGTGGTGCTGAACCCCGAGCGGGTCCGCAACATCAAGTACCTGCGCAAGACCTCGATGCAGCTCGCGTCGAAGATGCGCTTCGTCTCCGTGCAGTTCGAGGCGCTGCTCTCCGGCGACCTCTACCTGCGCAACGCCGGCCATGCCAACGCCATGGCCAGCCGCCTGGAGGCGGCCGTCCGGAAGATCGACGGCGTCGAGATCGTGCGCCCGGTCCAGGCGAACGCGGTCTTCGCGATCCTCCCGCGGGACGTCAGCGAGCGGCTGCAGAAGCGGTACCGCTTCTACTTCTGGAACGAGCACACCGGCGAGGTGCGCTGGATGTGCGCCTTCGACACCACCGAGGCCGACATCGACGCCTTCGCGGCGGCCATCGCCGAGGAGATGGGCCGCGTCTGACGGCGCTCCACCAGCGGATCGTCCCGTCCTGCGACAGCAGGGCGGGACGATTTGCACGGGGCGCCTCCGGCCCCGTACAGTTCCGGAGTCGCCGCGGGAGACCGGGGCAACGAAAGCGGAAAGCAAATCCGATGAATGAAACTCCGGAAAACGGAGCGGAAAACATCTGATAAGCTGGAAACACGAAAGAACGAAGCGCCCGGAGGGCCCGCTGGAAGGCGGCTCGAAGGAAGCGTCCGTTCCTTGAGAACTCAACAGCGTGCCAAAAGTCAACGCCAGATATGTTGACATCCCCGGCCTCGATCACTTGATCGGGGTTGGAGATTCCTTTTGAAATAACACTAGCGAGGACGCAGTGCGCGGGACCACCCTATTCCGGTGGTTGCCGTGCCGCTCTTTCGTGGAAAGCATTCACGGAGAGTTTGATCCTGGCTCAGGACGAACGCTGGCGGCGTGCTTAACACATGCAAGTCGAACGGTGAAGCCCTTCGGGGTGGATCAGT